>CAZSZQ010000116.1:1496-11085 GCA_964610475.1 uncultured Desulfatiglans sp. | reverse complement strand
TTTACTCCACTGTATATATTGCCAGCCCGATAATACTGTTATGGGAAGGCAAGGCCGATAAAAAGGAATGAATTATTTTTTATAATAGTTAATGCCGTGACAATACAAAACAGAGAAAGACTGGCAAGAAAAGTAAAAAAGATTAGAAAAAAACCGCAAACAGGCAACAGGATCAGTCTGGTTTCAATAGTGATTATCCTGGCTGTTATAGCTGGAGGGATATGGCTGTACAGGGGTTTTTTCCCTGGGGATATCCGCCTCAACTATATTGTTATCACTAAAAACAATAACCCTCTGAAGATACTCCATGGGGAGACAGTAAAATTTCACCCATCGGATGTCTGTAAGATCAGCGAGGTATCTACAAATATATTTTTCAACCAGGGTATAAGGATTGTATCAGCAGGCATTAATATTGACAACCTCATATATGAAGAGACCGCCCTTGAAAAGGTGCTGCCGGATCAGGATATATTCAAACGTTACCAGGTCACAGTTGAGGTGAAGTATGATGCGGATGTAGTAGGTAAAATAGAGCTTGTTATTGAACCTGACGTGAAGGACTGGATTGATAAGGCAACAGGCGCCCCTGATCTGGAAACCAGGGTTGGCGTGCTAGAAGATGCCATTAATAAAGGGTTTAATGACCCAAAGATAGTAAACATGCTTGTGGATGAATATCAGGCCTCAAAGGCATGGAAAAAGGCCTCCGACCTCCTTGAAAAGATAGCCGCCGAATCACAGAAAGAGGAGGATCTTAAGAAACTGCTCAAGGTTTATGAGGATTCAAAAAACAACAACAAAACCGCCGATGTGATAAACCGGCTTATAAAAATCAACCCGGATGATCTTACCCTGCGGTACAAACTTGCAGAATTGTATGAAAAAAGCGGTAAAAGAGATGATGCAGTAAGCGAGTATAAGATGCTGCTTACAAAGGTGCCCGCAGAAGAGCAGGCCTTTATATATAAGACATTGGGTTATCTCTTTTCTGAGAGCAAACAGACAAAAAATGCCATCACCGCCTATTTAAAGGCGCTTGAAATCGATAAGGATGATGTAAATCTATATTACAATCTCTCAGGGTTGTATGAAAACACCGGAGAGAAGGCCAATGCAGAGAAGTATCTCGCCATGGCCCTTGATAAAAAGCCGGAAGATATAGAAAGCCGGCTCAAAATGGCTGAAGGACTCATCAGTAAAAAGGACTATAAAAAGGCAGAGGAATACCTCAGGGAGGTCACAAAGGTCAGGCCTGATTATGTAGATGCATGGCTCATGTTTGCAGGCATGGAAGAAAAAAGAGGCAATAAAAAAGCACTGAAGGAGTATTATAAAAAGATCATTTCCCTTACCCCCGGGAACAAGACCGTACTATTCAACCTGGGCGCCCTTGAGTATGAAACCGGAAACCAGAAGGAGGCAAAGGATTATTTTTTAAAGTACCTCAAGGTCAATCCCAGTGATATGGAATCAAGGGAATTTCTTTTTGAAATATATAGAAAAGAGAAAAACAACAAATCGGCCTTTGAGCATGCCTCAAAAATCATAGAGAAAAACCCCGAAAAAAAGCAGTATTACAGCTTTATATTTGATTACCTGAACGGCATAAAGGATTACAAGACAATGTCAAGGGTAATGGATGAGGGCCTTAAAAAACATCCTGATGATATGGATATAACAAAATACCTTATAATCGCAAGGCTCAATACCGGCAAGGAAAAGGAAGCTGTTTCACTTATCGAAGGGTATATCAAGAAAAAGCCCAATGATGTCCAGACCCTCATGCAGCTTGCAAAGCTCTATGAAAAACTCGGGCTTCTTAAGGATGCAGTAGGCATTTATAAAAAGGTGCTGGATTTATCGCCCGATAATGAAGAGGCCCAGGAATCATACCTCAGATTACGAATGGAAGTTCTATAAAATTATATACACCCTGATATGGCATTCAAAAAACAGATCCAGGTAACCGCCGCAATAATACGGAAGGATGAAAAAGTCCTGATAACCCAACGGCCCCGCGGCGCACACCTTGAAGGGATGTGGGAATTTCCAGGTGGTAAGATCGAGGAGGCAGAAACCCCTGAGCAGTGCATTGTAAGGGAAATTAGTGAAGAACTCGGGATGCAGATTATACCCGAAAGACATATTCTAAGTGTTACTCACGAGTATGAAACCAAGATAGTTGAACTTCATGTATATGAGTGCACCATTATAAAAGGTATCCCTGCACCGCTTGAAGGCCAGGAGATTAAATGGGTAAAACCTCATGAGCTGCCTGCCTACACCTTTCCGCCGCCTGATTTAAAGATTATTGACTTTCTATGTGATAAATAAAGATGAATTGAACCCGGATGGGTCGTGATTGGCAAACTGCCCGATCCGGGTTCAATTCGTGGAGGGAACTTTCGATCTGTGAATGAGGGTTTCAGGTTAATATCAGGGTTACACATGTGCTGAATAAATCAGCACATCCTGTTTCGCTTTATTAAGATTTATGTCCGGATCCTATCCTCTGAAATCGCCGAACAATGTTATGTCCACATGAGGGAAATCATTATTCCAGTACTTAATTGTGCTTGAAACAGATATCTGTCTCTTTTTTGGTTCAAGTATCAGTCTCTTTCCTTCTCTCCTAATGATCGCTTCATCACAGCACTTTTCAAATTCTTTAAGAATCTGATCGATCCGGCTTTGTTCATTATGGCAAAAAAAAGCATCCTGTTTCACTTTTTTCATGTGGTGCCCCCTGAAAAAAATCTTTGTTTGGCTCATCTCTGCAAGGTGTATACACCTGGGCATGATAACATAAAGGTAGCAAAAGGTTTGCCATATGATAAAAAGCAATATAAGCCAAACATATATTAATATAACTCATTTATCATGCTGGCAATTCAATATTTATTAATATTCTTGGATATTAAGTATTCATTAATGTGTATATTCATGGATAGGAAGTAATCAATCAGAAAAACCTTATTTCAGCCGTGTTATCAAAAACATCTTTACGATGGTATGTGGAACAGAGTAAAGAAAAGACACCTTTTTTCTTCTTTATTCTGTGGCATGCTATAGTTCTTGACACCAAAAGATAGTTAAGTTATAAACCGAACGTTCGGTAAAGTTGGTTTCTGAAAGAAAATCCTGCCGGATTTCAAGGCGGGATATGTAATTTTATAATGTTATTCTAAATGATTATCTTGAGATGATATTACATCCCGGCATTGATATTGCCGGCTGTCTGAGTACATGAAATGAATAAAAAAGAACAGATTCTTCAAGATATTGCTGAATTGTTTTATAAAAACGGGTATGAAAAAACCTCTATAAGGGATATTTCCAAGTCACTTAATATCAGTAAACCCGGGCTTTATTATCATTTTACCAACAAGCAGGAGATGCTCTTCGACATGATCTATGATTTCATGGAAATGACCAACCGGGAGCTTTTCAATGAGTTGTCAGTTCAAAAAACCCCTGAAGAAAAAGTGCTCTGTATAATTCGAAATCACATAGGGTTTTTTATAAAATATCCTGCAAGGATGCGTGTTCTCGTATATGAAGCCCATTCACTTGAAGATGGGTATTATCAAAAGTTTAAGCACAAGCAGCTTGAGTATATCGGCGTAATTAAAGATGTTCTGCAGCAGATCATGAAAAAGTTCAAATCTGAAAGGAATATTAATGTAATAACCTTTACCCTGCTTGGCATGCTCAACTGGATAATACAGTGGTATGAGCCCACTGGGCTTGTTTCACCGGATGCATTGGCTAATGAGATGTACTCATTTTTTATCAACGGTTTAAAGGGCAAATAAATAGAAGGATTTTATATGGAACAATGGACTCTCCCGAAGGTTTTTTACGACCAGTTGAACAGACTGCATGACAGGACATTTCTCATATACAAAAAAGATAACAAATGGCAGAAGGTCTCCTGGGCTGAGGTTGGAGAAAAGGTCCGGAATATAGCCCTGGGACTCATGAAGCTGGGTTTAAAAAAGGGAGACCGCGTATCAGTGATATCCGAAACGCGCCCTGATTACGCATATACAGCAACCGCCATTGCAACCTCCGGTGCGATTTTTGCCGGTATCTACCAGACAAACAGCCCCAAGGAATGCGCCCATGTGATAAATGACTCGGGCGCCAGAATCATATTTGCAGAAAACAGGGCCCAGTGCGAAAAGATTTTAAAGGCAGCAGAGACCTGCCCCCATATAGAAAAGATAATAGTATTTGACGACTTTTCTCCGGTAAACGACCCGAGGATCATTAGCCTCTCTGGTCTTTATGCCCTTGGTAAGGTGGAATATGACAAAAATGGGGAAGGTGAATACCTTGAAAGGCTCCACGGTGTTAAGCCGGAGGATGTAACAGCAATAATATACACATCCGGTACAACTGGGTTGCCCAAGGGTGTTATGGATACCAACCGGGGTATTCTAATGAATCTGAGGGAATACACAAAGTTTTTTCCTGTGGATGAAACAGACAGGGGCCTCTCTTTCCTCCCCATGGCCCATGCCCTTGAACTAAGAAACGGCCACTGGTTCCACATAACTTTTGGTATTGAGCAGGTATATGCCGAAGGGATGCGTCAGCTATTTGATAATGTACGAGAGATGAACCCCACATTTTTCTTTACCACCCCCAGGTTCTTTGAAAAACACTATAACAATATATCGGCAGAGATAGAAAATTCATCCCCATTTAAGAAATTGGTGATAAACTGGTGTTTAAAAGTGGGTGCCAGGTACAATGATGATTCATGGAATATCAAGGGAAAATCTCCTGATATAATTACCAGCTTCTTATACTCAATAGCAAATATATTGTTTATTAATAATGTCCGTGAAAAGGTAGGAAGAAGGCTCAGATACGGCGGCGTAGGAGGGGCGCCTATGACCGCCGGGATGCTCAATTTTTTCAGGTCATGCGGGTTTCCCCTTTATGAGGGTTATGGTCTTACCGAGGGATGCGGTCAGCTAGCAATCAACAGACCCGGTGTGTTCAAACTGGGCACGGTCGGAAAACCCCTTGACGGCATAGAGGTAAAACTCAAGGATGACGGCGAGATAATCGCCAGGGGCTGGCTCTGTACTCCCGGATACTGGAATAACAAGAAGGCTACCGACGAACTCTATGAAGGCGGCTGGCTAAACACAGGCGATCTTGGCACATTTGACGAAGATGGGTTTTTAAAGATAACAGGCAGGAAAAAGGAGATTCTAATTACCTCCGGAGGGAAAAATGTATCGCCATCATATATTGAAAATATTCTGAAGCTCAGCGCCTATATAAGCCAGGCCGTGGTATTCGGTGAAGGTCAGGATTACCTCACTGCCCTTTTGACCCTCAATAAGGAAGAAGTGGAAAGATTCGGAAAAAAGAATAATATAGAATACAAAAATTATGCTGATCTCATATCAAAAAAGGAAATTATAGACCTTATACAGCGGGAAGTTGATACACAGAATAAAGAGGTGGCAAAGGTGGAGCAGATAAAAAAGTTCACAATACTCAAGGATGAGTTCAGCCAGGAGCGTGAAGAGGTGACCCCCACATTCAAGATAAAAAGAAAGAATATTACTGAGCGATACAAGGATATGGTGGCGAGGATGTACGAATAAAGGCGAGGTTCAGGGCGCAGGGCACAAGGTGCATGGTTTACGGTTAGGGTATTGAGGTCGATAAAAATATTACTCTGTAATTGGAGGTTATAATGTCAAAATATGAAACTATTATTTATGAAGCAAAGGGGCATGTTGCCAGGCTGACCCTGAACAGGCCTGAGAAACTTAACGCCATGACCGGTACAACCTTCAGAGAAATAACAGAGGCCCTGAATGAGGCGGATAGAGACAATAATGTCAGGGTCCTCATTATTACAGGAAACGGCCGGGCATTCTGTGCAGGGGTTGATCTGAAATATGCAGCCACGGAACTTACAAACCTGAAGTCACAGACCGATTTTCTGACTGTAGGAAAGGAACTGCTTGTGAAGATAGAAAAGCTGTCAAAGCCGGTTATTGCTGCGATAAATGGTCTTGCGCTTGCGGGCGGCTTTGAACTTCTCCTTGCGGCTGACCTGGCTATTGCAGTGGAGGATGCCATGATAGGCGATCAGCATATGAAGGTAGGGATGTTCGGCGCTGGTGGTACACCGTACAGGCTGCCCCTCTTGGTTGGCATGAGAAGGGCAAAGGAACTTTTACTTACAGGAAAATGGATATCAGGAAAGGAAGCGGAAAAGATCGGGCTTGTGAACCGCGCTGTGCCTGCTGATCAGTTTGAAAAAGCTGTGGAAGAGATGGCCGCAGAACTTGCAGACAAGAGCCCAACAGCCATGAGGCTTACAAAATCATACATCAATAAATCCATAATGTCTGATGCTGATGTAAGGCTGGAAGCAGCCATGCTCTCTGCAATAGTGAACGACACCTCAGAGGATCATGGTGAAGCGCTAAAGGCATTCGGTGAAAAGAGAAAGCCGGAGTTTACGGGGAGGTAATTTTCATCCAAAATAAATTTTAGATGAAAGCAGTCAGCGGTCAGCTATAAGCTGTCAGTAAGAGATAAATAAAGCTGAGCGCTGAATGCTGAAAGCTGATAGCTAATTTTAACCCTATTTGTATAATTATTTAGAAGAGAAAATGGAGTTCAACCACATGCATGCCTTATCCGGATTAAAAGTCCTTGATCTCAGCCGATTTGCGCCCGGCCCTTTTTGCACAGGGATACTTGGCGATATGGGTGCAGATATAATTAAGATAGAGGAGGCAGGGAAACCGTCAGGAAGGCGTGCTGAAGAGGGCAAAGGCAAGGGTCCCCCTGCTGTAAAGGAATTTGCTCCGCCTGACTCACCATTTGATCCTTCTAACCGTAACAAGCGGAGTATAGGTCTTAACCTGAAAAGTGAAGAGGGCAGAGGAATATTCTACAAGCTTGCAAGAGAAGCTGATATTGTTGTTGAAGGATTCAGGCCAGGAGTTACGGACCGGCTTGGAATAGGTTATAATAAACTCAAGGAGATCAATAAAAGGATCATCTACTGTGCAATTACAGGATATGGACAGGATGGCCCCTACAAGTTTCTTCCCGGTCATGATGTAAACTATATTTCCCAGGCAGGATATTTCAGCATTCTCAAAGAGCCCCGTCTTCCGGGAAATCTTATAGGCGATATAGCAGGCGGGGGAATGCAGGCGGTTATCGGAATACTTACCGCCCTTATTGCAAGGGGAAAAACCGGAGAGGGGCAGTTTGTGGATATCTCAATTACTGATGGTGTTATTGCACAGCTCGGACCCTATTATGCCGCCTACTCAATGAATAAAGGGATGCCTGATGAAACAGACATGGTGAGCACAGGGACTGTCCCCTTCTACAATATTTTTAAGACAAAGGATGGCAAAAGAATAAGTCTGGGCTGTTCTGAGCCGTGGTTTTATGTAAATCTATGCAAGGCGCTTGAGTGTGAGGATATGATTCCATATCATGGTGATGTTAATAAAAACGGTGAAGTAACAGAAGCCTTTACAAAAAAGTTTATGACCAGAACAAGAGATGAATGGTTTGAAATACTCACAAAATCGGATGTTGCCGTAAGCAGGTTGCTTGAATTTGATGAACTTTCGAATGACCCTCAAATAAAATACCGGAACATGATAATTGAACTCGATCACCCTGAACAGGGGAAAGTCGAGCAGGCAGGCATTCCGGTCAAATTGTCCGCCACGCCAGGAAGCATCAGAAAATTTGCGCCAAAGCGTGGCGAGGATACATCAGATATCCTTATGGAGATAGGATACGGTAAAGAGGAGATTAAAAAGCTGGAAAAGGATGACGTGATATATACCGGAGGAATGTAAAAATTGTAGAGACGGGTTTTTGTCCCGCCATAGCCATATGGCAACGGCGGATAAAACCGTCTCTGCGAAAAATAATTTAAGATGTGAAAAAATATGCAATAAACGGAGAAAAATATGGATAAAAAACGTGTACCAATACAGGAAGGATTATTTGTTGAGGCTGATCCTGGCAACGGGAAGTCTTACCTGATCGGCAATAAATGCAGGAAATGCGGTCTTACTGCATTTCCTAAAACACCTGTCTGCCCTGTTTGCCAGATCCAGGGCACCATGGAAGAGACAAAGTTCGAGGGCAAAGGAACCCTGGACAGTTTCAGTATTGTTCAGGCTGCTCTGCCAGGGTTTAAGCAGCCTTCTATACAGGCTTATATTAACATTACGAATGGCCCGAAGATATGGTCCCTCATTACCGGCTGTGAACCAACCGAAGATTCCCTTAAACTGGGGATGAAGATGGAGATGGTCATAGACAAGGTTAGGGAAGATGAAGAAGGAAATGAACTGATCAGTTATCAATTTAAACCTGCGGGTAAATAAAAGGAAGGAGGACAGCCGTGAGAGATGTAACGATTATCGGGGTCGGAATGACCCGTTTTGGAAAGTTTGAAGATCGCGACATGAAGGATCTGGGCCGTGAGGCGGTATGGACAGCTATTAATGATTCCGGTGTGGCAATTAAAAATATTGAAGTCGCCTATGTGGCAAATGCTGTAGGGCAACAGCTTACCGAGCTTAAAGGAACCATAGGCCAGCATGTTTTAACATCAGCCGGTATTTTCGGGATACCCGTTATTAATGTTGAGAATGCCTGTACAGGCGGTTCTACCTCCTTGAGGGGGGCATATTTGGAAGTTGCTTCAGGCAATGCTGAGGTGGCGCTTGCAGTTGGCGTCGAGAAGCTGTTCTGCGGTGATTCGGCAAAATCAGCCCAGACAATGGCTGCCGGGACTGTATATGCAAAATTCGGTTTCATGTTTGTTGCACTCTATGCCCTGCAGCTTAAGAAGTGGATGGCGGCTTCAGGGGCAACAAAGCTTCATTTTGCAAAGGTCGCTGCAAAAAACAAATATAACGGTTCTCTTAATCCCTATGCCCAGTTCCAGAAGGCTATGACCGTTGAGCAGATACTTGAGTCGAGGGTGGTTGCTGAACCTTTAACCCAGTTCATGTGTTCTACCATGGCTGACGGTGCTGCCGCTGCTATTGTGTGCAGCAGAGACATTGCTTCAAAATTCACCAAAAAGCAGCCTATTCATATCGCAGCATGTGAACTTGTTTCCGGTACATATAACGTGCCGGGAAAAGTACATGAAGAGATAACCACAAGGGCAGCCTTGAAGGCCTATGAAAAGGCAGGTATCGGGCCTGAGGATATTCAGGTAGTAGAGGTCCATGATGCAATGTCCCCTGCAGAACTCCGGATGTATGAAGAACTACATCTATGCAAACCGGGTGAAGCGGGAATGATGATCGACGAAGGTCATACAACCCTTACCGGAAGAATCCCCGTTAACCCGAGCGGGGGTCTCGCTGCAAAGGGACATCCGATTTCCGCAACCGGGCTGGCCCAGGTATATGAAATTGTGACACAGCTCAGGGGTGAGGCGGGAAAGAGACAGGTTGCAAACAATCCAAAGGTTGGCCTTGTGGAAAACGCAGGAGGCTGGACCATGGACGACAATGCAGCCTGTGCAGTGACGATACTTAAAAAATAA
>CAZSZQ010000116.1:0-1396 GCA_964610475.1 uncultured Desulfatiglans sp. | reverse complement strand
GTCGGTTGCGGCATCATGGGGTGCGGAATAGCCCAGGTATGCGCCCAGGCAGGTTATGATGTTATTGTGATGGATACAAAGGACGAGTATCTGGACAAAGGATTTGCCACAATAGACAAGGTGCTTGCAAGGTCTGTTGAAAAGGAAAGGATCACTGCAGCTGAAAAGAAGGCCTTACTGGCGAGATTAAAAAGGACATTGACCATAGATGATTTTAATGATGTTGATTATGTTGTTGAAGCGGTTATAGAAGATATTTCAGTAAAACAGGATGTATTTAAAAAACTCGACAAGGTTTGTCCCGCTCATACAATCCTTGCATCAAATACATCCACAATAAGTGTTATAAATATTGCCGCTGCAACCAACAGGCCCCACAAGGTGATTGGAACACATTTTTCAAATCCTGTGCCGGTCATGAAGGTTGTAGAGGTTATCAAGGCAATATCAACCGACGAAGAGACGACCGGTATTACCCGGTCATTTCTGGAATCCATTGACAAAACAATGGTCGTATCAAAGGATGTACCTGGATTTCTGTCAAACAGGATATTGACCCCATTCCTGTTAAATGCAGTTCGCATGGTTGAGGCGGGCGTTGGCACAAAGGAGGATATTGATACATTAATAACACAGGGGCTTCACCATCCAATGGGCCCTCTTACCCTTCTTGATCTTATCGGCATTGATACGGTATATCGTGGCGCAATGACTATTTACGAAGAGATTAAAGATCCCCAGTACCTGCCCCCAACACTGATGAAGCACATGGTTATAGCCGGGTGGCATGGCCGAAAGACAGGGAAGGGTTTTTACGAGTATAAATAAAGACCAGGCGCAGGGCTCAAGGCACACGGAGAGGAGAAAATATGGATAATACAGAATTAATAAACAGGTTGCAGGCGAAGGTGGAGGAACTTGAACAAAAGGTCCAGGTTCTTGAAGATATAGAGGCCATTAAAAAACTCCAGAGGGCATATGGGTATTATCTGGATAAAATGATGTGGGATGAACTTGTGGACTGTTTTAGCGAGGACGGTTCCCTTGAACTTGCTCAGAGAGGAGTTTACATAGGCAAAAAGAGCATAAGAAAATTAATGGATCTTATGCCTGATGGCCAGAACGGCATCCAGTACGGGCTTCTCATGAACCATATGAATCTTCAGGGTATAGTGAATGTTGACCCGGGCGGAAAAACCGCCAAGGCCAGGTGGCGCATGTTCGGTCAGGTGGGGAAATGGGGTGAAAAGGCATTCTGGGCAGAGGGCACCTATGAAAACACCTATGTAAAGGAAGATGGTATATGGAAGGCTAAATCTATGCATGTGTATACTACATTCATGACGCCCTTTGACAAGGGCTGGGGAGTAAAGTACGAGAGCTTTATTCCAAAGCC
>CAZSZQ010000115.1:10264-11102 GCA_964610475.1 uncultured Desulfatiglans sp. | reverse complement strand
CCGGTTCCCGGCTGAAACGGGCGGACTGAATAATGATTTGTCTGAAAAGGAATTTTCATGAAACCGATTGAGATAGCAAAAGATATTTACTGGGTAGGCGCAAAGGACTGGAACATCAGGGATTTTCACGGGTATTCCACCTATGACGGAACAACATACAACGCCTTCCTTATAATGGATGAAAAGGTAACACTTATAGATACAGTAAAAAAGGAATTTGCTGATGAGCATATAAGCAAGATAAGCCAGATCATCGATCCGAAAAAGGTAGACTGTATTATAAGTAATCATACAGAGATGGATCATTCAGGCGGTCTCCCAAAGGTCATGCATGCCATAGGAGAATCTAAACCCCTTTACTGTTCAAAGATGGGGCAAAAAAACCTTTCCATGCATTTCCCCGAAAAATGGAATTACCGGCCTGTTGAAGATGGCGGAACCCTGAAGACAGGCAGGAGGACACTCTCATTTATTGAAACCCGCATGATCCACTGGCCTGACAGCATGTTTACCTATGCAGTTGAAGACAAGATACTTTTTTCCAGTGATGGTTTCGGCCAGCATTATGCCGGCATCAATATGTTTGACGATCAGGTTGCTGATGAAGTAATCATGCCCCATGCGAAGAAATATTTTGCAAATATCCTTTTACTTTATTCTCCCCTGATCCTGAAGCTTCTCCAAAAGGTCAGGGAATCCGGGCTCCCTGTCAGGATGATTTTGCCTGATCACGGAATCCTCTGGCGTAAAGACCCTCTTAAAATAATGAATGCCTATGAAGAATGGTGTCATCAGACACCAAAAAGAAAGGCGGTGGTGGTTTACGACAGCATGTGGC
>CAZSZQ010000115.1:0-10254 GCA_964610475.1 uncultured Desulfatiglans sp. | reverse complement strand
GTGGCAATCCACCGAGAAAATGGCCCTCTCTATTGTAGAAAGCCTCGGTGAAGAGGGTGTTGACGTAAAACTCATGCATTTAAGAAAATGGCATCGCAGCGATATTCTGACAGAGGTCATTGATGCAGGGGCTTTAATTGTGGGATCTCCCACCCTTAATAACAACCTGTTCCCGACCCTGGGGGATTTTTTAACCTACTTAAAGGGATTAAAACCTAAAAACAAGGTTGTGGCAGCCTTTGGTTCCTACGGATGGAGCGGAGAGGCAGTAAAATGCATAAACAGTGTCTTTGAGGAGCTGAATCTTGATATAGTTGACCAGGGCGTCAAGGCCCACTATGTCCCGGATGAAGAGGTCTTAAACTCATGCAGAGCCCTTGGTAAAAAGATAGCGGAAAGGCTGCCCGCATAAGAGTTAAAATGCCTGTATCAGCAAAAAAGCATAAGTGTCCTGATTGTGATTACTGCCAGATGTGCAGCGAAGGACGCTGCCGGCTGTGCAGGAATAAGAAGACCCCCAGCATGAGATCCCTGCCGTCAAAAGGGTTTACGCTTTACGAGTATGAGAAATGGCAGAGAATGAGGGCCATGAAAAAGATACCTGTTATTGATATCAATGAATAAAAACAGCTCTATCCGGGTGCTAAAAAAAGAGATCATAAGAGTGCTTGAACGCTCGGGTGATTATAATGAGCTTCTGAGAATATCAGGAGGGTCATTATTAACAGTGATCAATGGGCTTTTTTCTTTTTTGTATCACAAAGACCCTGTTATAAAATGGAATGCAGTCAATGCAATGGGAGAGGCTGTATCGGCCCTTGCTGAAAAAGAGGCGGAACCGGCAAGAAATATAATCCGAAGGCTGATGTGGAACCTTAACGACGAATCAGGCGGTATCGGATGGGGCAGCGCCGAGGCCATGGGTGAAATACTGGCGAGAAGCAGCATTCTTGCGAAAGAGTATGTTCGAATATTATTTTCATATGCGAGGAAGGATGGCAGTTTTCAGGAAAATTTCCTGATGCAGCGGGGAGTCTTATGGGGCATAGGCAGATTCTGCGAGGCATGGCCTGAGATTGCAGATTTGTCTGCTGCCGAATATATAATGCCCTTTTTATATTCAGACGATGCATTTGTCAGGGGTTTTGCGGTCAGGATCATGGGCAGCCTCATGGCTGAGATCGCAAAGGAGAGGATAACAGAGTTAAAAAATGATAAATCCCCTGTACAGATTTTTTTAAAAGGAATTCTGACAAATACATGCGTAAAAGAGCTTGCAGAAGAAGCTGTTGTCAGGATAAATACCTGTAGTAACATGCAGGCCGGATCATTAACCTGAAACTCAGGAGGCAAAACATGAAAAAATATAAAAGCCTGTTACCTTTAGTGCCTGTATTGTTAATCCTGCTGTCAGGCCCGTATGCCTTTTCGCAGGAGATCAGGATAAGTGATGAGACCCGGACCTGCCTTGACTGTCATGCCGGTCTTCATCCCGGCATAGTTGAGGAGTGGGAAAAAAGCCCCCACGGAAAGACAACCCCGGAGGAGGCAATAAAAAAACAGGGGCTTTCAAGGCTTGTCTCTGCTGAAAATATTCCCGAACCCCTCATGGATAAAACAGTGGGTTGCGCAGAGTGTCATATGATGTCCCCGGAAGACCATAAAGACAGCTTTGAACATGCAGGCTTCAATGTGCACCCGGTTGTGACACCCAGGGACTGCTCTGTATGCCACAGTACCGAGGCAATGCAGTATGAAAAAAATATCATGTCCCATGCCTACGGGAACCTCATGAATAATCCGGTATATACCGATCTGGCAAAATCCGTTAACGGCACCCTGGCATTTGAAAAGATGAATTTAACCATCAACCCCCCTGACGATGCGACAAATGCAGATTCATGCCTTTCCTGCCACGGTACGGTTCTTAATATAAAGGGCACAAAGACAAGGGAAACAGATCTGGGAGAGATGGACTTCCCTGTTATCGAGGGATGGCCGAATCAGGGGGTAGGAAGAATAAACCCAGACGGCTCAAAGGGATCTTGCTCGTCCTGTCACGCAAGGCACCGGTTCAGCATGGAGATGGCCAGAAAACCCGATACCTGTTCCCAGTGTCACAAGGGGCCGGATGTGCCCGCCTATCCGGTGTATACGGTGAGCAAGCATGGAAACATCTACGGCTCAAATGAGAAGGAATGGGATTTCAAGGCTGTACCATGGACAATAGGCAAAGACTTTACCGCCCCCACCTGTGCGGCCTGCCATGCAAGCCTGCTGGTAAATAATGAAGGCGATGTGGTTTCCGAAAGATCCCATCAGATGAATGACAGGCTTTATAAACGCATATTCGGGCTCATATATGCCCATCCTCATCCTGCATCCCCTGATACAGCCATCATAAAGAATAAAGCCGGCCTGCCTCTTCCCACCGAACTTACCGGCGAACCGGTTGACGGCTTTCTTATAGATAAAGCGGAACAGGACAAGAGAAAAACCGCCATGAAGAATATATGCCTTTCATGTCACTCAACAGGGTGGGTAGAGGGGCATTTTGACAGACTTGAAAATACCATAAATATAACCAATCAAATGACCCTTACTGCAACACAGGTGCTTACGGAGGCCTGGGCAACCGGTGCGGCCGGAGGCCTTGCACAGAATGACAGTGTCTTCAATGAAGGGATAGAAAAAAAATGGATTGAACAGTGGCTTTTTTATGCGAACTCAACAAGGTTTGCATCGGCCATGTCAGGGGCGGATTACGGCGCATTTGCCAACGGAAGATACTATTTATCCAAAAATATTCAGGATATGATAGACTGGTTGAGGTTGAGAGAAAAAGGTAAAAAATGATTATATAACTCAGGGAGAAAAAAATGGCAGATCATAAGGATGTAAAAATCTACACGCTCAGCACATGCAGTCATTGCAGTGCAACCAAACAGTTTTTAAATGAATGCAAGATCAAATATGACTTTACGGATGTGGATATACTGCAGGGAGAGGAAAGGAAGGCGGTTCTTGATGATATCAGAAAGATCAACCCCAAATGTTCATTTCCGACGATTATAATAGGCGAAAAGGTTATTATCGGTTTCAAGGAAGATGAAATAAAGGAGGCCCTCGGCTTATGACAAAGGAAGAGCTCTATGTAATGCTGAAAAAGGTACAGGAGCCGAAGGGGTATTATTTCAGCAGCAGCACAGAGAGGGTTATGGAGCTTATGGAGGCCCTGCTCGTCAATAAAGAGAGGTATGGCTATATGTGCTGCCCGTGCAGGCTCTCATCGGGTGACAAAAATCAGGATGCTGATATCATCTGCCCGTGTGTATACAGGAAAGAGGACATAAAGGAATTCGGAAGCTGTTACTGCAACCTTTATGTTACAAAAGAGTGGAATGAAGGCAAAATACCTCATGAATATGTCCCCGAAAGGAGACCGCCTGAAAAGATGGGGTTTTAGATTATAAAAAGGTTAATCTTGATCAGACAAATCCATATATTTATCTGGCTTTTGTCTTTATCTCTCTTTTTAAGTTCCTGCGCCACCCCCCTTAAAAAGAGAGAATATTTTGAAAATATTGCCTTTCTCAACAGGCAGGAGGCCGAGACCGCTCTCCTTGGTAATAATGAAATACAGATCAGATACAGGCATGAAGAACAAAACAACTATCTTTATGCCTCATGGGACAATCATTCACGTGAAGACAAAGCCTATAATCATGCCCTGTCTGAGATCATCTTTTCAAAAAAACCCATAAAAACCCTTGAAAATTTCAAACAGATACCGGTCCGTTCAGATGATGACTGGCAGGGTCTGCTCGAAAGGATAAAGAGGGCCCTTGCACCATCTGAACAAGGGCTGGGGCTTTCTATTGTATTCAACTATCAGGAGATGGTGCTTTACCGTGACACTGACAGCAGCATACATCTGACAAGATTCAGTGACACGCCGTCCTATATAAAGATTACAGCTCTCTTGCCGGAAAACCAGATTGCAGCAGAGCTGGTAAAACAGCTTGATATGGAAGATGCCTATCAAAATCAGGGGCAGTTTCTGTTCAGGACCGGCAGTACCGGACATGGCAGCATTGCCTTTGTTTTTATTGATGTAAACAGGAAACAATCTGTTTTTTTAACCACGCCTTATAACCCGGAATATTCTCACAGCTCAGGATCTAATCCAGCTGTCAATATGGCGCGCTGGTTCGTCAGGTCAGGCGTAATAGCTGTCCTGAAGAATCCTGCAACCACACTGTACAGGCTCTACTGCCGGCTCAGGCACAGCACTGCGGTAATGCTCACAGGCAGTGAGCAGTCCGAAAACAAAAGAGTTGTCAATAACCATGAAACTGAGGGGATGGATCTTGTTGAGTGGGAAGAGAGGCTTGACAGGATGTTCCCCAAGAACAAATCATATAAGGGCAGTGTAAAATTTCTTATAGACGGCGACAACTTTTTCCCAAGGCTAATCCAGTGTCTGAATGATGCCGAAAAGTACATATGGTTAAAGACCTATATATTTGATAATGATGACTATGCAGTAAAAATAGCCGATATCCTTAAAGAAAAGTCCAGGGTTATCAGGGTTCGCGTTCTGGCTGATCATCTGGGCTGCATGGGCGCTGCAGCATCACTTCCTTCATCGCCTATCCCCGAAGGTTTTAAATTCCCTTCCGACATATTTGATTATCTTAAAAAGGATTCAAAGATCAGGGTGAGGGCAACAACCAACCCCTGGTTTACAACCGATCATACAAAAGCGATCATAATAGACAACAATATTGCCTTTATCGGAGGAATGAATATAGGCAGAGAGTACCGCTATGAGTGGCACGACCTTATGATGGAGGTCAGGGGGCCTGTTGTTGAAAGGCTGAAAAAGGATTTCAGGCGCGCCTGGTCACATGCAGGCCCATTGGGGGATCTTGCCTATCTCATCTCCAAGGCATCAGCCGCAGAATATGAACCTGTTGAAGAGTCTGCCGGTCAGTATAACATCAGGACCCTGTACACAAACTCCGGCAACACACAGATACTTGATGCCCAGATAGCTGCAATAAGAAACACCAAAAAATATATTTACATACAAAACCCCTATTTCTCTGAAAACAGGATAGTGAACGAACTTATACTTGCAAGAGGCCGCGGGGTTGATGTGCGTGTAATCCTGCCGTCAACAAGCGATTACGGCTTTATGGACAGCAGTAATATTATTAAGACAAACCTCATGCTTAAAAATAATATAAGGGTTTACAATTACCCGAAGATTTCACATATCAAGGCCGCCATATACGACGGCTGGGCCTGTCTCGGGAGCGCAAACTTTGATGCCTTGAGCCTCAGGATCAACATGGAGACAAACCTCGCATTCTCAAACCCTGAGGCGGTCGAAAGGCTTAAAAAGGATCTGTTTGAAAAGGATTTGTCTGTCTCAAGGGAGATAACTGAACCTGTCAAGGTCAGTTTTATAGATTACCTGGGTGAAATGATCTCAAACCAGTTGTAAGTTCATTTAGCATGCGAACATATTCACTGATATGTTCAGGTTTTCTAAGAAGTGGTCGGGGCGAGAGGATTTGAACCTCCGACGTCCTGCTCCCAAAGCAGGCGCGCTTCCAGTCTGCGCCACGCCCCGATAAAGATGTGTAAATGAGCTTTGTTAAAGAACAGGAAATTTATACCTTTTAAAATATAATTGCAAGAATTTCTTGTTAATACCTGAATCTTGTACCGGATATCATAGTGAGGCGCAGAAAGTCATGCATTTAAAGGGAAGTTGGAAACGCTGTTAAGGCCATATCAGGATTTATAGGGTGATATCCTGTATTTTTTATCAAAACAAACAGCCATGCCGGCAGCCTCTGTACGGATCACGCTCCCTGAGACATTAATAAGGCTCTTCAATTTCTCTCTTTTTGAATTATCCTTTAAAAAAGAGAGGACTATTTCCATCTTGACATCGGTCCCTTCCTCAAAAGGACTATCGGCCGGCAAAAAAGCGCCGCCGGAGCAAATATCCCTGGTGATTAATCTGCAGGATTTTTGTTCCCCTTGTTCATCCAGCATTGATACCATTACCGGGACTTCAAGGTCTAACCTTTCGCAACTTCTTCTTTCAGCAATTGTCAATTTGAATTCCCCTTCCGGATAGTCAAAGGTTCTAAGTAAATATCTCTTTAGCGTAATCCAACAATGCTGTTAAAATTTTTTATCACCTTAGAAGTAATGGCACCAATATACAGGTATTTTTAAAATATACAATAGGCAAAAAGTATGATTTTTATATATTTTTTCTAATGTGAATTTACTAAGAATAAAGGATTAGAAGATTAAAAGTATCTAATACTTTTTACCTAGGAAGCCTGATCTGGAAAGGTAATGGCATGCCTGGAATAAATATTAAAAACAGATCTCTCGCAGAGGCCACAGAGAACGCAGAGAAAGACAAAAACGTTTTATTGCTTTCAGCTTTAATCCTTACCCCTTTGAGCTTTGAACTCTATGCTCTTAGCTTTAACACCCTTTAAGCTTTGAGCTTTCAGCTTCAAGCTATTAAGGAGCGGGCGTGAGATAAAAACATGTCTCTCACAGAGACCACAGAGAGCACAGAGAGCACAGAGAAAGACAATATCCTTTTAATATAAAAACTAAAAACAAAGCTTTTCTCCGCGTCCTCTGCGTGCTCTAGCGACTGAAAGGAGCGGGCGTGAGATAAAAAAATGTCTCTTACAGAGACCACAGAGTTCACAGAGAAAAACAAAAACGTTTTATTATTAAATATTAAAAATAAATGCTTTTCTCTGCGCCCTCTGCGTGCTCTAGCGACCACAGGGAGCGGGCGTGAGATTCTATTTGAACTTGCGTCTTAAACCCATAAGCCCGATCAGGCCGAAACCAAGAAGAAACACTGTTCCGGGGATCGGGGCAGTGAACCCGGCGACAGAAAAGTTACTGTATCCCAGACCCAGCAAAGGTGTTTCAAACAGGGCGGTGTTAACATTATAGCCGCCGCCAAAGTCCACCCAGAGAAACCCATCCGTTGCATCACTGCCATAAAATGAAAAAAAATCGTCATCATTTATTGTAACCGTTCCGAATTCCGGCAGGCTTATCCATTTCCCGATCTTGTCGATAAACAGGTTGGATATCCATACACCTGTAAGATGCATGGGGTAATTAAAAGTAACCAGCAGTTGTTCAATCCCTTCGATCTCATCTGAATCATTACCGCGCCATGAATCCACTCCCAGCCCGTTATCGTCATCATGACTCAGTGTATAAAGGGGCTTAGGTTTTTCCTCGGAGCCAAACCACAAATCCGGTAATGCCTGAACTGTGACAAGCCCATCGGCGCTCGTATAAGCAGCTTCACCATCAGCACCGGCATATGTCCGGAAATCTATAGCCAGATCATCAGGGAATGAAGCGACCGCAAAAGAAGCCCCTGGTAACAAAACAATAAAAATTAACATCAATACAATAAAATATTTTTTCATAATATCCTCATTCTAAAATATAAAACTCTTTTTTATTTGTCTCTCTCTTACTAAATAATAAAATTAAAAAGATTCTGGTTTACTGTCTGCAAGGCTATTCAGCCGGATGCCTGCCCCTCTCTTTACAGTTCATCCAGGCATATGCATTTGCATGTAAAACAAAATCGATTGGATATAAATCTGGAAAAGCAGAACTGCAATGTACATGACTTTTTTAAATATGGCAATAGGAAAAAGGTATGATTTTTATATTTTTTTTATTTACGAAATTACTACGAAAAAAGTATTAGAAAACTCTAAATCATCTAATACTTTTTACCTAGGGAGCCTATAGAATAAAAGCCAAACATATCTCTCACAGAGACCACAGAGAACACAGAGAAAGACAAAAACGTTTTATAATTAAAAACTAAAAACAAAAAACGCTTTTCTCTGCGTCCTCTGTGTGCTCTAGCGACCACAGGGAGCGGGCGAGAGAATAAAACCATATCTCTCACAGCCCCCTTCGCCAAAGCTACGGCGCGCCAGGGAGACCACCGAGAAAGACAAAAAATATTTTTATTAAAGACTAAAAACAAAAAACGCATTTCTCCGTGGACTCTGCGTGCTCTAGTGAACGGAGTGAACGGGTGTGAGACAAAATAAACAGGCAGGACCAAAAATGACCCTGCCTGTTTTAAAAATATAATGCCAACTGTCTATGCCTTGAAAATCCTTCTTCTAATGCCGGCAAGGCTAAAAAGACCTGCCCCGAGGAGCCACATGGCGCCGGGAACCGGAACCGGTGATGGATCGCGGGAATATTCACTGCTTAGCCAGAAATAATCAGGACCAGCAGAATTGCTGCTTATCGTTGCAGTAATAGAAAAATCTCCATCACCGCTGAAGGTCATAAAGTCATATGGCAGACTAAAAGTAAAAAACGCTTCCGAAGTAGAGTTACCATTACTTTTTTCTTTTGCATTAACGTCCAGCATGTCCCCATTAAAATCATATGTGAGAGTATCCGAGCTATTGTATTTATTGTAGTTAATGAAACCGATCTCAAGTGAATCGATTCTCACATGCAAATCCTTTCCGACCTCATTCAGTGAAAAAAGAAACCCTAGTTGTGTTGTACTGCTGATTCCTGCACTTGTAAAATAATCCTTCAATTCTTTAATGCTCAGACTCTTGGAAGCAGTGGAAAAGGTTGCATCTTTAGACTTGTCTGTTGGCACATCCAATACAGGGTTGACTCCACCTGAAGGCAGGCTGTCATAAATAGCCGACACACTGAAATCTCCGACAGCTATCGGCCCCAGGACCCCATCCCCAATTTTATATGCAGCGGCAGAGGTGTTTGTAATACTGAAGCAGATAATGGAAATAATAACAGCAAAAAATATGTAAATTATTTTTTTATTTATAGACATAAAAAACCTCTTTAAAAATCACTTAAACACCTATTCAGCGCCTTTCCTTCTGATACCCACAATAGCAAACAGTCCCGCTCCAAGAAGCCATACAGTTGCAGGGAGGGGTACAGGGGCTGGTGCAAATGCATCAGGTGCTTTTGCTATTTCCATACTAAATTGTGAGCTATTCTCAACATTTTCTTTATTATCAATATCCCAGTAAATTGTTAACATGCTATAGCCATTGACTCCAATTTCCTCAGTAGAATTAGAAAATTCAATTACTCCATCATAATCTGCTTCCTCACCAATATACAATCGAAGATAAATAATTTCCTGTAATAAACCCTCGGAAAGCAGTATTGTTGCTTTCTTCTCTAATGTCGTCCAATCATCAGATGCTTTTATTCCAGACTTAGAGTATTGGACAACGCCTCCTGCTAAATTTTTATTTTGGAAATTGAAGCCAACAGTCCCACCATCAATAATCAAAAAATTTATTTGTTCAGGATCTTTAAATTCTTGAATAAATGGATCAACAGGCTCAACTGACGTCGCCTCAGCAACACCCGCCCCTAAAAACAAAAAACATGCCGCAAACAGAACTAAAAAGCCCTTTAAAAATTTTCCTTTCATAATATGTCTCCCCCTTCTCTCCTTATATAGGTTAAAAGTCTCAGGCCTGTTGCCCATAAACCCGTTAAACCGAAAGCCTGACCCTCTTAACAGCGCCCCCGGGTAATACCTGTAAAGCAAAAAACAAGAACAATTTGATTAAAATCTGCCAAGTCAGGTTGCCTACTATACAGGGTTTTAAATTTTTGGCAATACGAAAAAGGTATGATTTTTAATGTTTTTTTATCTACGAAATTACTACGAAAAAAGTATTAGATTTTTTATTTTATCTAATACTTTTTACCTAATACTCCGGTATTAGAAAAAAGATATAAAAATCATACTTTTTACCGATTGTATATTTTAAAAATAAAAAGTAATATCCTTTTTCTGTATTTTATTATCTTTCAAGTTTTTTTTGGGAACAGCCGATTTATGTGTTTTACCATCTAGTTTGTTTCAAACCCAAAAAAACATATTGCCTTAAAATGCTTTGCCTCTCCGTAAAATACCGGAGAATCAATGTGTTATAAGTCTTAAACAGAATGTTTTAATATAGGAAGGCTTACCCCGGCATGTAATCCAAGGGGCGGAGCTGTATAAAAAGAGCCGCATAGCGCCCTGGAACACCTTATAAAAAACCATTCGTAACTTTTTTTTTAACCCGTACTTACATCATGATGTAATAAACTTTTATCACTGAGGAAAGAGCTGAAAGGTGAAAGCTCAAAGCTAAAAAC
>CAZSZQ010000114.1:2883-11136 GCA_964610475.1 uncultured Desulfatiglans sp. | reverse complement strand
TCCTTTGCATTAAAGACATTTACGAGAAGGTCATATACAAAATCCTCCACCCCCTTTACCATCCTGCCTCTAAACTCCTTTGCCTGTCCGAGTATCTTGTTCTCAAAGGGCAGATTCAGTTTTTTATAATCACCTGCCTTTAATCCTTTTGTTTTGGCATATTCGACCATTTCTTTCCACAGGTTATCAGATACGCCGTCTGCTGATATCTTTACAAACTCCTTGTTTTCGTCAAGAAATGCATTTCCGTATTCATTTACCTTTACTCCCCATGATATCATCTGCAGTGCTGTAGCCACATTTGCCTTTGTGGTAGCGGTCTCTGCGGCAATCTTTCTAAGCCTGTCTGAGTTGTTGCCTGATGTGCCGTGCTGTGCGCCTGATATGCTGTAAGGAGAAAGGGCTTTATGGATGCCGGCAGTAAGGCCCACCTGAATACCTGCGTCACTTGCCTCTATACCATGCGTTGTGCCATTGTTCAGGGCAATCCAGTCAGGGAAAATACCATTGGCATTCAAGCCCTGGATAAGGAACTTTGCCTCGGAAACAGTTGAGAGACCCTCCTTGCCCTTTATCTCGCCCACCTCTGTTTCGTATCCTGCCCATTCGGGAATGTATGGGTTTAAGGTAATATTGGCCAGGAGGTTTTCGTCATCGGGCATATGGGATGCATCAATCGCTATTGAGGTCATACCTGCATCAAACATGCTGGGTATCTCGGTCTTTGCTATTTCTACATCCTTGGCTGACTTTATACCATAATGATCCGCATGGATGGCGATTGGTACGGTAATATTAAGCTCGTTGCAGATATCATCGACAAATCTGGCAAGGTTCCAGAAAGTCACGGCGCAATATGAGCTGGAGCCTCCTTCCGACTTGGCTATCTCGAGTATAACCGCAGCATTTGCCCTCTGGGCAGCTTTGAGAGAGCCCACTATTACGGGAAGGCTCCTCCCGTTTGCCGCTATGGTCATGGCCTTTCCCTTTGCCCTTAAAGCCCTGTCTATTACCTTCCCGCTGACAATAAGCGCCTTTGAGTTTGGAAATAGTTTTTTAATATTTGGCGGTCTGCCTATCTCCAAAGCCTTTACAAAATCTTTATTCTTATCAGCCATTTTCCCCTCCATAGTTTGTTCAACTGTTTTTTTACCTGATTACTAAATATAATAAACTAAACTTTCAATATTGTTGAAGAATTTATATGTAAACCACAAAATGGCTGTGTGTCAAGGAACATAATAAGGTAAAATATTTTATTCTGATAAAGTGAAATACCCTTTAGATCTATTTTCTGCTTGATTTCACCGGCAGTTCGCATTAAATGAAAAAACCAAACCGGTAAAATATGATAACAATTAATTTCCAATGGAATGGGAGTGAAATGTTTCAAAAAAAGATATTGTTCTTACTGATTTCTTTTTCCATACTGTTTTTACCTCAATTATTATTTTCATCAGAAAAATCAACCCGAAAGGACCTTAACGAATTATTAAGTAAATATGATTCCTTTGCATCTGATTATATTAAAAAGTCGAAAACGCCCGGCGTTGCAATCGCTATAGCCGATCATGGGAAAATAGTCTTTTTAAAGGCTTATGGTGTAAAAAAGGCCGGGGAGCAGGAACTTATAAATGAACAGACTGTTTTTCGTATAGGTTCTGTGTCAAAAGGTTTTGCCTCGGTTCTTACCGGCCTCCTCGTAAAAGACGGCGTTTTAAGATGGGATGATAAGGTTACTAAATACTTGCCCGAATTTTCCCTTCATGACAAAAAAAATACAGATAATCTGACAATAAGAAATATATTAAATCATACCTCCGGCCTTGTCCCGCATGCCTACGACACTATGATAGAGGATAATGTCCCATTTAAAAAAATTGTTGACAAATTGAGCAGATTACCCTCCCAATGTCCTGTTGGAGAATGTTACGGGTACCAGAATGCTGTTTACAGCCTGATTGCCGATATCATAAAAGCCGCAACCGGAAAAGAATATACCGAACTTTTAACCGAAAGGATATTAAACCCGCTGGGGATGAATGCAGTCTCCTTCAGTAAAGAAGAGTTAATTGACTCTAAAAATTATGCATGTCCTCATGATAAAATAAAAAAGAAATGGATCCCCGTTTCTCTCAAAAATACCTATTACTCTACAACTCCTGCTTCCGGATTAAATTGCAGCATACAGGACATGTCGCAATGGTTGCTGGCTATGCTGGGGAATAAAGAGAATATTATTCCCCGCTCTGTTATCAACGACGTGTATACTCCTCATATCCGCACCCCTCATGAAATGCGAAGATTCAGCAAGGACCACAGGATAAAAGCCTCCTATTACGGATTGGGATGGCGTGTTATAGATTACTCAGGATATCAGCTTGTTTATCACAGCGGGTTTGTAAATGGATACTTTGCAGCTATTGCACTTCTTCCTGACCAGAATTCCGGAATCGTTGTGCTGTTAAATTCACACCAGCATAATTATTATGTAAATACATTTTTAGATATGTACTTGAATATTGAATATAATATCCCCGATAAAAAGACTTACCATGTATCCAACCAGAAGACCCGGAATAAGAAACAAAAAAGAAAGAATTGATATGAGCTATTCAGGCGCTACGACATTCAAGCCTTTTGCCTTGTCATAATTTTTTGCGAGCCCTATATTTTTTACATAGGTGATGTCAACCCCGGTAAAATCCGCTCCCCTTAGATCTGCACCTTCAAGATCGGCTCCGTTCACATTAGCGTTGGTTAGAATAGCATTCTTCAGATTGCTGCCTGTTAAAACTGCGCCTTCAAGTATTGCTCCGCTTAAATCAGTATTACTCAGATCAGCGCCGGAAAGGTTGGCCTCTTTGAGATCACATCCTTTCATCACGCCACTACTCAGAACGGCCTTGCTTAGATTCGATTGTATTAAGATTGCACCTGTCAGATTTGCCTTATTCAATATGCTTCCACTCAGATTAAAACCGGTAAGGTCCACATTTTGTAGTGATATACTATTTAAGATGGCCTTACCTAAATCGGCATTTTTTATAACAGTTCCGTCCAACACGGCGCCTGACAGGTCAGTGCCATAAAGTGTAACATCTATTATTTTTGCATTGGAAAGGTTCGCACCTTTCAGGTTTGCCCTGCTCATATCAGAACCGCTCAAATCAACTGTGTTCATGACGGCATTGGTCATTACCGCTTCAGTCAGATCTGTTTTTCTTAAATCTACGTTACTCATATCCGCCCCTTTAAATTCTATAGCCTCAAGGCTTGAATTTATGAGAACCGCATAACTTAGCTTTGCATTGTTCAGCTTAGTCTTTGTGATAAAGGCGTTGCTGATATTTGCATAACTCAGGTCTGCATGACTTAAGTCTGCCTTATCTATTAAAACACCATTCATATATGCGCCGCTCAATTGGACATAATCCATTTTTGATGAGTATATCGTGGCATAACCTAAATTGGCCTTGGCAAGTATGGTAAAAATTTTTTCAGTGCCTTTCATGTTTACCTGATCCATCTTTGCCGTACTAAGGTTGATATTACTCATGTTCGCATTGGTCAGTTTCACATCTGATAGATATGCCCCATGCATATCTGCCTTATAAAGGGCTGCATTGCTCAAATTGGATCTTATAAATGTAAAACTAAGGTTTGCATTATCCATAACCGCGCTATCAAGGTCTGTGTCGCGGATGATACTGTAACGAAGGTTAGCGCCTGTAAGGTTTGCCTTCACCATTATGTTTGATATCAATACAACAGATGCCAGATTTGAATTACTCAAATCCGCCCCTGTAAGGTTTGAGTTATATATTTTTATCCCGGTCATCACCGCATGCTGAAGCTTACTGTGAGTCATGTCCAGAGATACCAATATAGCATCGGTAAGTGCGGCGTTATCCAGTATGATTTCTGTTAATGAAGAATCATGCATTACGCTATTACTCATATCGAACCCGGATAATTCAAGTTTACTTATGTCCACACCCCGAAATCGCCGGGTTCTTTCCAGGATGACCCTGACATCATCCAGTGTAAGTTTTGTGAGTATAGTTTTGGTTTGGGCAAAGAGAGATTGAGAAGATATGAGCGATATAAACAGGATAAATACATGTATCATTTTTTTCATAATCTCTATTCCTCTTGTATTATTTAGGCCCAATCAGATCAAAATCCTCATTCTTTTTTCTGGGTGGCGGTTTTGGCTCTGGGGGAGGCTCGATCTTTTCCTCTATTATCTTTGGTTTGCCTCTTTGAATAAATTCATCAATGTACTCGTGAGTTAATGGTTCTGTTATTTTAAGCAGGTCTTGAGGGATAAAAACCCTGCTGCCGGGTGTCATCTTATCATAATCAAAGTTGGGGTTGGCACCTGCAATGGCCTCCCAGTTCTTTATGTCCCCTGTATACCATTCGGAGATAATTTGAAGTGTTTCACCCGGGAGGCTTACAGTATGGATATAAGGTGGCCTGTTTACCGGTTCTGCCGGTTTCCATTCTGCCTTTTTTTTCCCGGCCATATCACAGCCGCAACAAATCAGAGATATTATCATTAAGGTTAAAAAACAGAATAATGCCTTCCTCGTCATATCAATTATCCTTTTTTAATGTCTGAAGCATATTTTTGGCGTTTTTATTTTCAGGGTTTACTATGACTGCTTGCTCCAGATTTTTTATGCAACCATTGATATTGCCCATCTTCCTCTGTATAACTGCAAGATTATAGAGGGCTTCATCCAGAAATGAAGGGGCGAGATCAACAACACGGCCGAACATCTCCTGGGCTTTTAGATAATCTTTTTTTACCGCATAGATATAGCCAAGGTTAAACCAGACATTAGGCATTTGAGGGTCCTGTTCAAGTGCTGTCTGATAGGATGCTATCGCACTCGTAAAGTCTTTTTGCCTCATATATATCCGGCCAAGCTGATAATGCCCCCGGGTGCTTAAAGGCGCAAGCCTAACTGCTTTAAGCAGTAATGCCTTGGCTTTTTCAGGTTGCCTTTCTGAAATATCGGAAGCCAGCCCTACAAGAGCCTCAGAATAAAATATTGAAATCCTTTCATCTTCCTTGGGAAGAATTAACAGGATATCCTCAAATAAAGAAACGGCTTCGGCAAACCTTTCTTCCTTAAGGAGCCGGATTCCCTCTTCTATTCGGTAATGATCTGCATCATTCTGGCCTGAATCCATTAACATGTCCGGATCAGAAGACTTTTTAAAAGATCCGGAATCTAAATGACCAGCCGGAGAGACAATATTATTTTCGATTCCAGGGGCTGTATCATTGCCGGAGACCTTTGAATGAAAAATCTGTGACATGCTGCTGTATAAAATTTCAGGTTTTTTTATAAGAATCAACAATAAAAATATAGAGGCAATCAAAATCAGGGAGGTAAAGGCAAAAACGGAAATATGCCTTTTTCGAATAGACGGGAGATCTTCTTCTGAGAGTACCACCGTCTTTTCTGTTTTGGAGGCTAAAGGTTCATAAGTCCCGGATGGTAAATTGTCATTGTTGTCCTTTTTTGCCCCTTCTGATTCGGTTACAGCCCCATCATCAAATAGTGTTTCCATGTAATCTGCAAGATTTCTATATGAAGGGACGATAGAAAGAACGCGCATGCAATCATTCAGATCTGTCAGTAATTCCTCAGCAGACTGATACCGCTCATTACGGTCCTTTTTAAGTGCCTTTTCTATTATAATGCAAAGTTCAGGAGGAAGGGCGTTATTCACTTCTATTGCGGGTGTATATTCGGCTTCACGAACCTTATTAAAGACAATCGAGGTATCGCCTTCATACATTCTTTCATGTGTTAACATTTCATAGAGAAGTATGCCAACAGCATAAATATCTGTCCTGTGATCAATTTTCTCGGCCCGGGCCTGCTCAGGCGACATGTATGCTATTTTCCCTTTAATAGAGCCGATCTGGGTTTTGGAATGCTGAATAGCAGCCTTGGCTATCCCGAAGTCAATGATCTTGACCTGACCATCATAGGTTATAAAAATATTGTGCGGACCTATATCCCTATGAATTATATTTAAAGGTTTGCCGCGAAAATCCTTTAGCTTATGGGCATAGTCAAGCCCTGCGCAAACCTGAGTTGCGATATATAAAGCATTCTCAACAGAAAGAGGTAATTTCTTTTTCTTATATTTTTCTATTATATGCTTAAGGTCGTTTCCGTACAGATACTCCATGGCAATATAGTATGTATTCTTAATGCTACCGAAATCATATATCTGTACAATATTGGGGTGCTGTAAAAAAGCAGCAAGTTTGGCTTCATCTATAAAAGCCTTAATCAGATTTTCCTCTTCCGCCAGAGAAGGAAGGATCTTCTTAATCGCAACAAGTTTTTCAAAACCCTCATCGCCGACAAGTTTTGCCTGGAACAATTCAGCCATACCGCCTTGTGCGATCCGGTTTAGCAACAGATATTTTCCAAAACGTTGACTTTCCAACCCTGTCATATAAAAACCTTGCCTTAAGGGAGTTTTATATCAATCATTCGATAATTTATTCAGGTAATTACTTAGCTTTGACCTTGCCTTTTCATCCATATCAATAAATCGCACCCCAGCACCTGAACGATTCAGGGTTTGGTTACCATAATTATCAATTATTTTCCCGCGAAGGACTATTGCTTCTTCATCCAGTTCCAACACAAGATTCACTATTGACCCTGGTTGAAAAACAAGTTTTTTCTCCAGAAAAAGTCCTCCCATACTTAGATTCGTCACAAGATGAAAAGATCTTGAATTTTCATTCTTTTCCTCAGCCCAAATCTGCACATCCAATCTTGGGTACTTACGCCGTTCTTTTTCTATTACAGGATTTTTGTGACTCATATTTTCTTCAACCCTTTCTTGAACAATAAATATCTAGTCTCAGGCAAGGATAAAGAGGTTTTGCCATTAAAAAACAGATTCTTTTGAATAATATTATTGCACAGGAACGGGGCAAAGTCCATATCCTGCAAATTTTTTGCTTTAATAATGTGTAGTTACACTGTTTTTTATATAATACACAGACTGAAATAATTTTTGCAGAAGGGGATTGATTATATTTTAAAGATTTGTTAGAATCCTGAGCAAATTAATATATTTGGTAAAAATACAGAATAAATTGAGCATTAATCATTATGTTAACGCCTGCAAAGTAACAATCTATCTAGCAAACCGTTTGTGAAAAAATCCTATATTTATTCCAAGCCGGTGGATAAGGAACTGTTTTATGACCATATCAATAAAGATACCTAAAAATAATCAAATATTATATATCATCTTAATATCATTAATTAATCTGTTTTGTTTTACAGTATCCAATGCCCTTTCCCAGGAGACACAGATCAATCTTACAATCCCCTATACCGAATTAAAACCATCTATTGATGGGGTAATAACCCCGGGCGAATGGACAGGGTCTCAACAGTTGTATCTTACTAATGAAACCGAACCCTCTCAAAATGTGCCTGCAATTGTAGATACAGAGGTGTTTTTGATGGAGGACGGAGCCAATTTTTATCTGGCCTTTATTGCCTCTGACCCTGAACCGGATAAGATTCGCGCCTTTTTCAGTGACAGAGACGCCTGCTTTGACCATGACCTGGTTGGTGTTGTTATTGATACATTTAATGATGAACGGCGCGCCTTTGAGTTCATGTCCAACCCATTTGGTGTACAGATGGATAGGATTTTTAATGAGATGGGAGGCGGAATGGGGCCTCCAGGCGGCGGTATGATGGATAATTCATGGAATGCCATATGGGATAGTGTCGGGAAGATAACAGATAAAGGATATGTTGTTGAAATGAAAATCCCTTTGAACCAACTGCGATTCCCTGCCGGGTTGGACAAGCAGACCTGGGGCATAGATTTGGTAAGGTTTTATCCGAGGAATAAACGGCATAAGTTTTCCATTAATATAAAAAATTATGACCTGGCATGTAATTTGTGTCAGTTAACAAAGGTCGAGGGTTTTAAAAAACTGGAGCAGGGGATGAACCTGCGGATAGTACCTGCATTAACTGCATCATATTCTAAAAATGGCACTGCTCGACCAATATACCCGACGCCGGATGGATCCAGGCTGGATGCGGGTGTGGATGTGCGTTGGGCGATTAATCAGGATTCATATCTAAATGCAACAGTAAACCCTGATTTTTCACAGGTTGAGGCTGATGTAGCCCAGCTCAATGTAAATAACACATATGCATTATTCTTTCCTGAAAG
>CAZSZQ010000114.1:0-2783 GCA_964610475.1 uncultured Desulfatiglans sp. | reverse complement strand
CAGAGAGCCGTAATACTGTATTTCGTTACCGAAGTGATGTGGCCCGGAATGCAAACCTTGGCGTTATTCTCACAGACCGCCATGGAGATAACTATTCAAACACGGTTGCAGGGATTGATGGGAATATTCGTATAGGTCAGAGCAACAATATACAAGTACAGGCGATGAAATCCTATTCGGAATATCCTGAGATAATCCAGATGCTTTATGGCCAGAAAGAAAAACTGGATGATTTTGCCTACATGATTGATTATTCACATGATGACAATAACTGGTTATGGGGTGGCCGTTATGCAGAATATGGTGATGATTTCCGGGCTGATATGGGGTTTCTCAACCGCGTGGATTATAAAGAGACATCTCTTTTTGGCGGGCATAACTGGAACTTTGGTCCGGATAAAAGCTTTAGCCGGTTTCACATTGGAGGTAACTGGTGGAGGAGCCTTGATGAAGAGGGCAATAAACTCGAAAATAAATTTGAAATCCTTCTCAATGCCCAGGGCCCGATGCAGTCTTTCTTTTTCCTGATTTATAACCAGGGTGAAAATTTTTATAATGGCATATCTTTTGACGAGCGCACTATCAGTTTATTTGGCAGTATAAGGCCGCTTGCCAGCATAGAGGTGGCCTTGGACACCAGTTATGGTGATAAGATAGATTATTACAATACCCGGCTGGGTGAAGTGCTCTCTATTGCCCCGCATGTAGACCTGCAGTTAGGAAAGCATTTTCAGGCACGCCTTCAACACACCTATGAACAGATGGAAATCGACGGGGAGAGGCTCTATTCCACAAACCTGAGTGATTTACGCTTTACCTATCAATTCACTATCAGGAGTTTTATCAGGATTATTGTCCAGTATTCGGATACAAAGCGTAACATGCCATTATATCTTCCTCTATATTACGGATTATTAGACGAACGCTACAAGGATATGACTACACAATTCCTGTACAGTTATAAAATAAACCACCAGACCCGCTTCTTCATAGGATATTCGGATACAGGGTACCAGAATGACTTGATGGGCAAAATACAAAATACCAACCGTTCCTTTTTTACCAAACTGAGTTATGGGTGGTAGTCACAGCATAAGTTCGGGATGTAAATGGGAATTGCCCTTGTTTTTAAACGGGATTTTTACAAAATAAAACATTTTATCTTGTAATAAATCCCGTTTGCATCTCCTTGCTGAACATATAGTTTTTGGATACCGTAACCGATTCAGGCAGACGTCCATAAATCACAGCATCAAACACTGCCTCTGCAATATTGATATTGATGACTTTTCTAATGCCTGTGTATGATGTTGTCAGGCGTGGATTAATCTCAATTATCTTATAACCTTCATTACTCCTAATCAGATCAATCCCAAAATAACCCTTAAGGCCCGGTATAGTTTCTATTATTTTTTGAGTGATATGATGTAGCTCATCTCCCTTGTCAGGTGGAGGCATTATCTCTCCGCCAGAGTATTTGAAAGGTGTTCCTTCACTGATATACTGGCGGTTAAGGCTCAAAATAAGATACTCTTTTCCGGTTGAGAGAATGGATAGACTCCGGTGTTCTCCCTTTATATATTCCTGTAAAAGGACTCTGTCAGAGTATAATTGATTATCTTCAATGAGGGTGCAGAGCATTTTGACATCTTTTACAAGGTTAACTCCTTCACACCCAACACCATCAATGGGTTTGATAACAAAAGGAAATTTAATATCTCTTGCAATTTCAGGAGTGTCCAATCTATTGGTAGAGACGGGTTCTTGTCCCGCCATAGCCATAAGCGCCCGTCCTCCGCAGTAGCTACTGCTACGGAGGGTGGAACGATGGATCAAACCCGTCTCTACGATGGTTGTTTCGGGAAGAAGCAATCCTGCGTTAGAGAGTTTTTTATGGCATTTCCATTTATCTCCGGTGGTACGGATTGCTGCAGGGGTACACCCCAGTGTTTTGACACCACAATCTTCTGCCTGTTTAATTAACCCGGCAAGGAGATCATCAGTTTCAGGTGCAATAATCAGTGCAAAATCACATTCTTTTAAAAGTCTGGAAATGGTCTCTTTATATGTGTCAGGAGTGACGGTTACGATACTGTCAGCAGTTAAAGGGGTATCTGAGATTCTTTTATCCAGTGTGGCAATGACAGTTACTTTTCTCCATTTATGGAAATCCTCGGTTACAGCCCAAAGCATGACAAGCCCTTCAGATAATAGATCTGATGGTAACTCAGACGCTGTCCACCCACCCCCTGTAAAATATTCATGGACAAGGATTTTAGAAGGCATGTCGTTATCTCTCCGAATACAAACATTATTATATGGTATATTAAAAGTAAATTGAGTTTTATTTTGCAAAATCATTTTCCCTTGCGCCTTGAGCCATGCGCCCTGAACCATTTTGTCTTCTATCTCCTTGACACCCTATTTTACTTTCCCTATACTCCTTGCCTAACATAATGTTTTAACAGGAAATTTGAATTTATAACGTTATATTTGGAGATAACTAATGGCCGGGATAAGCGGTCTTCTTGTAACAGTGCGTACCGGGAAGCAGGGGGCGGAGATGATGCGGGGTAAAATGAACCCCGAATATCTTGATGAGATATCAACTCTTCGCATCAACCCTGATGATATGGCTGAGGCGCACCTGTCACCGGGGCAGAAGGTAAAGGTATCAAGTTCCTTTGGTGAGGTCATAGTGACATGCATTGCATCAGATGTACCCAGGAAACTCTTTTTTCTTCCAGTCGGGCCTGTTGCAAACAGGCTTGTAAGCGGCTCAG
>CAZSZQ010000113.1:0-11221 GCA_964610475.1 uncultured Desulfatiglans sp. | reverse complement strand
CAGATACTTGTAGATATTGATGATGGTGCATCAAGGATAGAGATAATAGATAAAAAAGGCGGTATGTTAATGTTCAGCAGCGGCAGTAAAGAGATGTCCCCTGAGGGCAAAGAGGCATTACGTGTTATAGCTGCAAGTATAAAGGATATAAAGGGTAAGATAGCAATAGAAGGGCATACCGATTCATCAAAATATGCCGGCACCCAGTACAGCAACTGGGAACTATCCACAGAGCGTGCCTCAGCAGCAAGAAAGGAGTTGGAAAGCAGCGGTATTACACCTGATAAATTTATCCGTGTGGCAGGTTATGCAGACACAGACCCTCTCATAAAGGAAGATACCCTTGATCCCAAAAACCGAAGGATCAGTATAAGGGTCTTTCCTGAAAAACAACCCGACAGTCCTTTACCTGGTGATGAATCTCATTCCTCACAGAAGTCCATAAAAAAGGGTAATAAGAACAAGATGAATAAAAATCAAAACACTGATGACTTCGATCCTGTAGGGCGATACCTGTTAAACAAATAGTAGAGATGCCCGGCCGGGCGTCTCTGTTTTTATTTCTCTTGTTACTACGGTCCGTGGGAACAACATACCGGGCACCCCGCGCCCTGTTACCAGCATGAAAAGGGGATACTGTATCCCCGCCTTGAGAAATCACTTCACCATGCGTAGCACTCGCTTGTCCCCTATCCTGTGCCCCGGAAACTTCATCAGCTATTCCTGGTTAACATGATCAAAAAAGCCTTTGATATCAGCCTCTACGATGTGATTGATTGCCCTCCCATCTACTGTGTCACTTAGCGCCCTTAGCGCTTTATGACAACTCCTGCCGGGCCGGAATCCATCGGAGTCTTCTATAAATTCCTGCTCATATACCGCTTCCAGTATCCGAAAAAGTCCAGCTTATACGAGCTTGTCTTCAAAACATGGTATCCCCAAAGGACGTTGTTTTTCCCTGTTTCCTAATCGTTCACCGTTCTTCACTATATATACAGATATGATGATTGTCAGGTACGTCTGAATCTTTTATTTTTATTGGAAAGATACCGATTAAATGGTTGATTTTAACCTGTCAACTCAATTGTATTTTTCTTTAAATTGATATATATACTCAGGCCAGGGATGATGTAACTGCATATGGCTGTAAAATTTTAACCCCTTCATCCTGAACTATATGAAAATTTTAAAAAATATAGACATCCTTCGGGCATTCATCAAAAAACAGGCAAAGGCAGCCTATGGTCGCATTGATCTAAACAATGCCATTCTAAAAGTACCAGGGGTAATCCGTCTGCTTCAAAAAACATCCTCTGACAAGGCCGGTGTATACACTGACAGGCGAAGCGGAAAAGACAGAAGGCTCGTTCAAAACCCCTCGATTGACCCGGAGCGAAGAAGAGGAAAAGACAGAAGGTTTCCGCTAAACCTGCTCTTAAAGTTGAGAATCCCTATTTTTATCAAGCTTGCCGGTCTTTCTACTTTTCTAACCCTGTTTATCATCTTTTCAATCAGCTTTTCCATGCTGGGTCGGCAAAAAAAACAGTTTATAGACCAATTGGTGGATCTGGGCCAGAGCATGATACGTATCACTGCAAAAAATACCCCGGACAAGCTCTTAGGAGAAGAGGACCTGGCCCTGTTTCAATTACTCAATGACATAGCAGAGAACGAACAGGTTGTATATGCGCTCATTACCGATAATAATAATATAATAAAGGCCCACAGCAAAATTGAAGAGATTGGCAGATCATATTCCCCTCCAGGGGATATCCGGCTTTTCAGGGAGGAAAACAGTGTAAAAACCAGTATCATAGATCATAACGGGAGGGAACTCCTCTTTTTTGAAACACCCGTTTCATACCAGAATCTCAAGATCGGGGTCGTCCGACTGGCCATTTCCCAGGAGAAAATTCTGCAAAGTATTCGTACGGGAAAGATCTATATCATAGCATTAACAATTGTTCTAACCTTTGCCGGAATTCTGTTAAGTCTCGGGCTGAGTATGTATTTTTCAGTTCCCATCACAAAGCTGCGCGTGTCCGCCAAGGCCCTGGGCAGCGGACAGTTCTCGAATCGGGTGAGTATTTATCGTAATGATGAATTTGGCGATCTTGCTCTGGCCTTTAACAGGATGGCAGAAGATCTTGAGCTTAATGAAAAGATCAAAAGCTCTTTTGGACGATATGTTACTACTGAGATCATGGATATGATCTTAAAAAACCCGGACAGCCACTGGATGAAAGGCTCAAACGTGGAAGCATCGGTTCTTTTCGTTGATATCAGGGATTTCACTTCTCTATCGGAGGGTAGAACGCCTGAGGCCATTGTTGATTTTCTTAATGAGTATTTTTCAAGGATAACCGGAAGCGTTATTAAGTATGGCGGTCATTTGAATAAATTTGTCGGCGATGAAGCCATGGCAATCTTCGGCGCGCCCATATCCAATCCCGTACATGCAGAGGCAGCCATAAAGGCGGCATTGGAAATTCGCGAAAAGATTGAGCAGTTTGATAAGAAATGGGATATGGGTGATGTGGATATTCAAGTAGGTATCGGTGTCAATTCGGGAGAGATGCTTGCAGGAAATATCGGTTCACAAAAAAAGATGGAATATACGGTCATCGGCGATAATGTCAATGTGGCATCCAGGCTGACATCAATTGCAAAACCGGGAGAGATCTTGATTAGCCGGCGAACATATGATTTAATCAAAGACAGCATCAGCATCAAAGTGGAAAGACGCGGAATGGTGGCGGTAAAGGGGAAAAAGATAGAGATAGATGTATTCAATGTACTGGGCAGGAATGGAAACCAGGATGCATAACACATACCGGTCAGGTTTTAGAGCCAATCACATGGCTCTTTTGTTTCTTATTATGGCGGCGTTCTCTGCCCTGTCATCCTGTATTACACAACGATTCATACCATCCTCTCCAGAGCATCCTGTATTCAGATCAGATGAATATATTATATGCAAACTGACGGGTAATGAAACTCCCGAATCCCTTGCAGAAAGGTTTCTGAATAATCCTGAAAAATCGTGGATAATCGAAGATGCGAATGAAGAGGCTTCATTTACAAAAGGAGAAGTGATAGTAATCCCCCTTAAACAAGAAAATAAGGGGGGAGTCACAGCAGACGGTTATCAAACTGTGCCTGTTATAGGTTATAACCATTTTTCCGAAAAATGTGAGAAGTCCCCCTGTATACCGGCCCTGGTTTTTGATCAGCAGATGAAATATCTGAAAGATAATGGTTACAGGGTCATTTCCATGAATGAGTTTCTTGATTTTTTATATTACCGAAGCGCTATCCCAAAAAGATCCGTTGTTATCACAATCGATGGAGGCCACAGTTCCGCGTATAATATTGCTTACCCGATCCTGCAGAAATACGGCCTTTCGGCCACATTTTTCATATACCCGGATTCCATCGGTATAAATGAAATGTCATTGACCTGGGATCATCTGAAAAAATTAAAGGCTGAGGGTTTCGAAGTTGGTTCCTTTGCATTTACCAGCAGGGATATTGAAGTGAAAAAAGAGCAAGAGGACGAGCAGGCCTACTGGTCAAGGATAAAAAAAGAACTTCTCCTTGCCAAGCAGATCATTGATAAAGAACTGTCTCAGGACACACCCTATCTGGCCTTTCCTTCGGCCGAATACAACCAGGAACTTTTGAATATTTGTGATCAGGCCGGTTATAAAATGGCTTTTACAATGCAGCCGGGGAGCAACCCTTTTTTTTCAGATCCCCTCTCATTAAAAAGAAACATAATTATAAAAGAGGATATGGAGACCTTCATCGGGCAGTTGAAAACTTATCATGAATCTCAGGGCTCTCAATAAGTCCGGTCAGCACTATGGAAAAAATGCACAAAATAACTTATGTTTTTCAGGAAGATACAATCTCCCCTGAGGTAAAATATGACTGGAAAATATAGGATCTTGATCATCATTATATTGATGTTATTCAATGGATGTGCACACCCATCATCAAGTGTTAAAGATAAATACCTTCCGGGTGAATATCTTCAAAACGGTATAAAATCTGAAGCTGATGGTGACCATGTCTCCGCCCTCAGGTTTTACGGGCTTGCCATGACGGTGGAACCATCAAACCGGGAAGCTGTTGAAGGCTGCAAGCGTATGGAAAACGCCCTGCACGATTCTGCAGAAAAGTATTATATAACAGGCCTCAGACTGAATAATGAAGGACAATATACCCAGGCCCGGCAGCATTTTTTAACGGCCTTATATCTACGGCCGGATCATCCCGAGGCTGCAAAGATACTTACAACAAGAAAAAGGGTTATAAATAAGGGATATATCCTCCATTCTATAAAACCGGGTGAGAGCCTGGCTAGAATAGCAAAGCGGTATTATGGAGATCAGAGCAAATTTTCAATAATTGCTCAATATAATAATCTGACCGATGCATCCCGCATCCATGAGGGGCAGGAGATCAAGGTGCCGGAGGTAGAAGGCCTGGAATTCCTGACAGAAAAAGAGGATGTTGAGGCGGCATATCCGGGAGATACAGAAAAACAAGCGGTTGACACCCTGCTGGACAAGGAGCTTTCAGGCAGGATTGATGACATCAGAAAACAGGGAATTATCCTATACCAGCAAAACAAATACCTGGAAGCAATTGATGAATTCAATAAGGTCCTGGCAATAACCCGGGATGACGGCGATTCACTGGAATACATCCATAAGTCACATTATGAACTGGCCATGACCCTTTTTAAAAACGAGGATTATTACGCTGCCATAGATCAATTCAGGGCATCAATCCGATATAAAGATGATTGCACAGCATGCGTTGAATATTTACAAAAAAGCGAAGAATTATATAAAGAACTGCACTATAAGAGTGGAATGCAATATTATGAAGATGAACAGCTGGTTGAGGCAATAAAAGAGTGGGAACTGGTTATAGCCCTTGATCCTGAATATAAAAAAACAGGTTACCACATTGATAAGGCGAAAGTAATGTTAATGAAATTGGATGAATTTAGAAAAAGCCAGAATGAAAGGCAATAAATTCACCACCTCCTCAGCAGAGGGGAGTGATGTCAATTGTGCGGTTCAGCGGGAGAGAAATGGTCAAAGAGTAATGATTATCAACTATAAAAATAAGATATTTTAGTATCAATAGTCGCCCACTTTTATGTTATGGTCCGAAAAATATTGCTTATGTTTTTTCGTATTCACATCGTATTTCTACTGCTGACCCTGGCATCTGACAGTGCCGGCGCTGCTGCCGAAGTAACCGCAATGCTGCGTTTTCCCGAACTGAATATCCTGGCAGGAAAGCCTGTTCAGATAAAGGCATACTTTTATAATGAAGGTCAGGATGTTTTCGAATTCTCTTTTCCGGACAGCCTCTCCATATGCATAAAGTCCTCTGACGGGGCATCAGTATTAACCACAGCGGTTCAAACAGGCAGTTCTTTAAAGGTGATTTTGCGGCCTAATGAGTTTGTGACAAAGGAATACAATGTTGTACTGCCGGAACATTACCGCGGCCTGTATGAAATCTCACTCGCTGATTCCCCTGAAACAGGATTGCTGGTTAATATCCTGGACGGAGAATATGTGAAGGAAAATATCTTGGCCGGACCAGCGCCAAAGGCAGTCAATGATGTTTATCCTTCTATGGATAGCCTTTTTTCACTTTATCAACCCTATGTGGTAAATTTTTCAGTCTATGAGCCAATGTATTTTCTGGTCGGTACCGATCCGTCAGAAAGCAAGTTTCAGATCAGTATGAAATACCGTCCGTTTAACCCATCCGGATCATTATCTCAGAAATATCCATGGTTGAGCGGACTTAATTTTGCCTACACCCAGACATCATTCTGGGATCTAGCTTCGAACTCGGCGCCCTTTGAAGATACAAGCTACAAGCCCGAAGTGCTTTATCTGACCCGCAATTGGCCGAACCGCCCTTCATGGCTGAAAGGACTTTTTTTTCAGGGCGGTCTCCGGCATGAATCAAACGGTCGGGATGGAGAGTCCTCACGCAGCACCAATACTGCTTATTTTAAGCCTATATTTATCTTTTACGACTCAGATTCCGGACTTGGATTGCAGTTCAGCCCCAGACTTTTCACATATTTCAATAACAGCCAGGAAAGCAATCCTGACCTTTCCGATTACCGCGGTAATGTCGAGTTTGAATTAAAGTTTGGCGAGGCGCGCGGATTAGTGAGCGCCACTTATCTGAGGTTTGCAGACCGGGGCACATCAATTCGGACCGATTTGAGCTATCCTATTTCCAGATTGCTGAAGAATAATTTTGATCTTTTTTTTCATGTACAATACAGCTACTCCCTTGCGGAAAGCCTGATCAATTATAAAGAGCGTAATAAGGCGTTACGGATAGGCTTTTCAATTGTCCGGTGAGAAAATGAGATGGGAAACTGCTGTTGATTACTGATATGGAATAAGGAGCAATCATCCCTTATAAGAAGGCAATAATTTTGTACCTCAGATCCTTTCTGGGGCAGAAGTTATCTCTCCTGAGGTTTATCTGAGACTCGTCTATGAAACAGTGATACAAAATATACTATTTTATCGTTTACAGCCTGTTTTTTTTCCATGAATAAGCGGTCATAGGCTTATTGGCATAATATTTGCTGCTAAAAAATAATAATAAGGAAATATTTGCCATTAAAGCCAATATTCCAATAAAAATAACCTATTATGTTAATTTTTTGACATACCTGCTTCAAAGTATGTCCATTTTTATTATGGAAGTTTTTCCAAGTTAACAAGGTCAAAAATATTGTCTGAAAACAAACAGGGAACAATTAAAGAGTTGATAAATTCTCTGATGCTGGAAATGGAAAAAACAGATCCATCCATGAAGGCGCATGCAACAAGAGTTGCAAACCAGTGTGTATTATTCATGAAAGAACTGGAAAGGCCGCCAAGAGAGGTAAATCAGATATATATTGCAGGACTCCTCCATGATATCGGGATGGTTTTTATACCCAGGAATATCTCAGGGAGAAAACGCGGCCTGAATGAATCTGAGATGGAATACATCAAAAAGCACACTATCCTGTCTGAAAAGATATTATCAAAATATGAGGTACTCAGGGACATTTTACCTATTATCCGCCACCATCATGAAGCGGTAGACGGCAGCGGGTATCCTGACGGCCTCAAGGGTGATAATATACCTTTAGGCGCTAAAATTCTAAATATAGTAAATAGTTATGACAGCTTATTAACTAATGGTCTTGGCGGCAGAGAATTGAATACCGATGATATACTAAATGAGATAAGGAACCTTGCAGGTAAAAAATTCGATAAAACATTAACAGAACGCTTTTTTAATTTCATCAAACCAGCGGAAAACAAGCAGGAAATCAGCATTGAAGATATTAAACAGGAACCTGAAAGGCCTGAGTCTGAAAAAAACCCTGATGATGAACAAATGTCTGGTAGATCAGTAAAAGATATCATCTCCGGAATAATTCAAAAATTCAAAAAAAATGATTTAAACCTGCCTGTATTGCCTGAAGTTGTTATGAATATTCAAGAGGTTATCAATTCCCCTTCAAGCGGTATCGATAAGCTTGCAGCAGTTATTGAAAAAGATGCTGTCATATCGGTACGCCTGATCTATGTAGCCAACTCTGCATTGTACAGGGGTGCAGAGAAGATCCTTAGCGTGAAACAGGCCATACCCCGCATCGGGGCAAAGGAAACACAGAGTATTGTGGCAACAATAGCCAATAAAAGCCTGTATGAGGTCAAAGACAGGGTATTCAAAAAACTGATGGAAAGATTGTGGAAACATTCTCTGGCAAGTGCCTTTGCTGCGAGAGCATTATCTGAGGAATTGAGGCTTGGAGAAGGGGAAAAGTATTATTTTATGGGCCTTGTTCATGACATAGGCAAGGTACTGATACTCAAAACACTTGGGGACGCCCATTACAAAGATGAATCACTGGATATTGACGAAATGCTCGCCGAGGCCGGAATGGTACATACGAGTTTTGGCAGCGCAATACTTCGAAAATGGAATTTCAGTGATAATTATAGTAGAATTTGTCTCCTTCATCAGGGACCGAAATTTAAAAATACAACAGATAAAGAGATTCTTATAATCAATCTTGCCGGAAATATTGCCAAAAAAGCCGGTTATGGAGTTACAAGCAATCCCGATAACATCAATATCGCAGCCCTTGACTCAAGAATATATCTTAATATTGAACCACCCCAGATTGATTCAATAATCGAGCAGGTTATCAAGCTGATGGGCGATACATCAGATATTTTCCATTAATATCTTTATTACAGATCATCAACTTCATGATTAAAAAATTTTAAAAACAAGGAGAATTTAATTGCAATTAATTCGATACCGTATTATATTGTGCCGTATTATAAGTTAGCAAACTTAATTGGAGTTTTTACAGAGGAAACAGCTTATGAAAGATCAAAGATACACTGACATAATCATTGAATCATTGAAGGCATGGCCGGATGAAGATAAACAAACAGTACGTGAAGGGCTGTTTCTACTGGACCTTCACAGGGAAATAGAGATGGTTACAGACATAATCGGGTCTAAGCTGGGTCTGCATGTAAGGCAGATTGAGATACTTGAAATCTTATATAATCACCCTGACAGGACGTTAACACCTGCTCAGCTTGCGGATGAGGTACATCTCACACGTTCGACTATGACCGGAAACCTTGATTCTCTTCAGAAAAAGGGTTTTATAAAAAGGGAATCCCATCCGATTGATAGAAGAATGCTGCTCATAAAACTCACACAGGAAGGCATTGATTTTTGTAAAAAAACAATGCCAAAAAGATATGCACATATCCTCAGGGTAATGAAAGGTATGTCAGACAATGAAAGAAAAAATCTCAGTAAAATTTACTCTAAATTACTTGGCATTATCATGGAACTGGCAGAGGAGTAAAACAATTGTTAACCATTAAAAAATCTTTATTTCAGTTATGTTATGGAATTGTTGCTTTGATATTTTTAAACGTCATTGCAGGGTGTTCAACAAATTTACTGTCCTTAAGAAAAGCAGAGGCCACAAGATTTAATGATGAAATCAGCCTGAAAAGCAGCCAGGTTTTATCAAAGGATAAAACCTATGATCTTGACTCATGTATTCAAATAGCACTTGAAAACAGTCTTGATATCAGGATTGCAGAGATAAAATCACGTCTTGCCGGATTGGATAAAAAAATCGCCTTCAGTTATTTTCTTCCCCAGGTGGATATCACGGCAACCCGGACAGATACGGATAAATACCAGATGCGTTATACAGGAAGCTCCTATATGGCCATGTCCGACCAGGAGACAAGGGTAACTGTAACCAACGGGCAACTTGCAGTCTTTAATCCTGAGACATGGTTAATGTACAGCGCTTATAAAAAGGGTGATGATATTCAGGGGCTTATAACCATGAGGGTTAAACAGGGAATCAGGCTTAAGGTTACTGCCCTTTACCTTTCAAACCTTTCACTGAAATCAGGCTTTACAGCAGCAGAATCAGCCTTTGAACAGGCAGAAGCCCTCTTAAAAGAGATGGAAGCCCTGTATAAAGAAGGCATGATTCTTAAAAGCGATCTTGAAAAGGCGCGTGCATTTAATGCCATGCAGCAGAATAATCTATCCGAGGTAAAGAGACAAAAAACATATGCAAAGGCAGAGTTGCTAGAGGCCATGGGGCTCAATCCTCTTTCCGAAATAACGCTCGGCGGCCCCCCTTCCCTATCAATAGAAGACAGGGAACTCTCTGAGATGATCACTACGGCGCTGCTTAACCGGCCGGAACTTATGGCCGCTGACCTGGGAATCAAGGCAAGGGGCGATTCACTCAAGATGGCAATCTCAGCCTTTCTCCCTAAAATATTCCTTATTGGCGACTTTACCAATAACAGGGATTCATTCTTAAAATACAATGACATATTAACATACGGGGCATCAGGTATCCTTACAGTTTTTGACGGGTTTGCAAACATATATAAATATAAAGCCGCAAAACAGGAAAAGGTCCAGGCAATGCTTGAAAGGGAACAGGCATGTATAAAAGTAATGCTTGAGGTCATAAATGCTAAACAGGCCCTTGATCGTGCGACGGATAACAGGATCCGGATAAAACTGGAACTTGATTCAGCAGAAAGCGGCTTAAATGAAACAAACTCATTATGGAAAGAAGGCATGGTGACTTCATCCAAAAAACTTGAGGCAGCAACATATTACACATCGATAAAAAGCAATATGGAACTTGCTGATTACATGTATCAGGTAGCAGCAGCGACAATGGCTGATGTTATGGGAATAACAGGAAAGGAATAGGATCGTGATAAAATTAACAGTTTACCTTACAATTTTTATAACGTTGATTTCAGGAAGCTTATCCTATGCTTCTGATGATAAAGATAAATCAAAAGAAATAAAGGCATCCGTTGTAGTAACAAAGGCAAAACAGATGACCTTTGAAGAGAGGGTGGAGACATCCGGCAACCTTGAGACAAGGAATTATTCCATTGTTTCAGCGCGTTCATCAGGGATTATAGATGATGTATTTGTCAGGGAGGGTGATCTGGTTACTGCGGGAAAGACAAAACTCTTTCAGATCGACAGGGTAAAATCACAACAGGCTGTAGATATTTCAAAACAATCGGTGTCTGTAGCAGAATTCACACACAAGGCAAGGCTCGCAACAGTTAAAAGAGTAGAGGCTGACTACAACAAGGCAAAACTGGATTATGAACGTTATCAGCGTCTCTACAATGATAACAGCGCCATAACAAAGAATGCCCTCGAGGCACAGGAATCACGTTATATACAGACAAAGGCCGCATTAGATGAGGCAAAGGCAATGGCTGATCTTTCTGAAAGGCAGCTTGAACAGGCGCGCGCACAATATATCATTGCAGAGAAGGATTATGAAAATGCCATGGGGCTTTCTCCTATCAGCGGTTATGTAAGTAAAAGACTTAAAGAGCCGGGTGAAATGGTCAGCTCAGGCACACCAATCGTCCAGGTAGATGATCTCTCTGTTCTTGAGGTCTCCGCTTATCTTCCTGCTGCCTATTATCAGAAGGTTATTACTAATAAAACAACCATGAAAATTACTGTTGGCGCCATAGATGCAGGCGAACTGCTTGTAACATATAAAAGCCCTGTAATTGACAGCAGGCTGAGGAATTTTGAGATCAAGACCCTT
>CAZSZQ010000112.1:0-11241 GCA_964610475.1 uncultured Desulfatiglans sp. | reverse complement strand
ATCTCCCCAAGTTCAATCCTGAAACCCCTCACCTTCACCTGATTGTCTATACGGTGTATAAATTCAAGAACACCATCCTGACGATAACGCACTTTATCTCCGGTTTTATACATACGTTCAGGTAATATATCCCGTAAAGTATTGCTTATAAATTTTTCCGCAGTTAGTTCACTGCGATAAAGATATCCTTTCGCCAGGCCTGTACCGCTGATATAGAGTTCACCAGGAACTCCGATCGGCACATGCTGAAGATTGGAATCGAGTACAAATGTCTGCATATTTGCTATTGGACGTCCAATCGGAACAAATTGCCTATCATCACCACGTTTGCAGATCCAGAATGTTGCATCAATGGTTGCTTCAGTAGGTCCATAAAGGTTGCATAAGTTTCCATCCATCAATTTAAAAAAGCGTTCCTGCAGACCTATTGATAGAGGCTCCCCACCGCAAAAAACGTGTCTCAGGCTGCGGCATTGTTTAAATCCCTCTGTCTCCAGTAACATAGTCAATAAAGATGGAACCACCTGAAGAACAGTTATCTGCTTATTAACAATTGTACTGATTAAATATCCTACGTCTCTTTCGCCACCCGGTGCAGCCATTATCAACTCGCCACCAGCCAGCAAAGGCGCAAAGAACTCCCATACTGATGCATCAAAACTGAAAGGAGTTTTTTGCAGAACTTTATCTTCGATATTTAGAGAGAATTTTTCTATTATCCAATACATATGGTTGCATATGGCTCTATGAGAAATCATAACGCCCTTGGGCTTGCCTGTAGATCCTGATGTATAGATCACATAGGCAATGTCATCGTTATGGCTTAATTTATCAGGATTGACCGTGCTCTCTTTAGTCAATGTATCTGATTCAGTATCCAAACAGAAAATATGACCTTGATAACCGGAAAGACGACTTGATAGTCGGTCCTGTGTTAGTAGAATTGGCACCCGCGCATCTTCAAGCATAAATAATAAACGTTCTTCAGGGTAAGCAGGATCAAGCGGCAAATAAGCACCTCCGGCTTTTAGTATTCCCAGAAGTCCAATAACCATTTCAACTGAACGTTCCATAAAAACGCCAACCAAAATATCTTTTCCTACTCCTTTTCTCTTTAGATAATATGCAACCTGGTTGGCTTTTGTGTTTAATTCATTAAAGGTAATCTCTTTGTCCTGAAACGAAACAGCTACTTTATTCTGTAATCCGGCAACCTGTTCTTCAAAGATATAATGCAGACATGTATCCGATGGATAGTCACGACAGGTATTATTCCATTCCTTTGTAACTAGATGCAGTTCGGTTTCATCCATTAAGGGTAATTCAGAAACCAACCTGTCAGGGTTTGAAACGATTCCCTCCATTAACACCTTCAAATGGCCCGACATTCTGATTATAGTTGAGTCATCAAAAAGATCTGTATTGTATTCCAGGGAAGCATGTAATTTTTTGTCTGCTTCGTGCATAATCATTGTCAGATCAAATTTTGAGGTATTGTGAAGTACACTTTCCTGGGAAATATTAAGTTGATGGACTCCTGTTACAGCTCTGTAAGTGTTCTGGAAAGAAAACATTATCTGAATGAGGGGGTTATACCCAAGGCTGCGTTCAGGCCTTAACTCTTCAACAATTTTATCAAATGGAACATCCTGGTGTTCGTAGGCCTCTAAAGCAGTTTTACGAACCCTTGCAAGCAATTCCCTGAATGTAAGATTGTCACTAAAATCAGTACGAAGCACTATCGTGTTTACAAAAAATCCGATAAGATTCTCTATCTCAGGCCTGTTTCTCCCTGCAATCGGTGACCCTACAATTATCTCCTTCTGATTTGTATAACGATAAAGAAGGAGTTGAAAACATGCAAGAAGCGTCATGTAAAGGGTTGTCCCTGCCTCTTTAGAAACGGCCCTTATCCCTTCCAGCAGTGTCTCCGAAAAAACCTCTACATGCCGGTTCCCTCTATAACTTTGAGCCACTGGGCGTGGCCGGCCAGAGGGCAGTTCTAATAGCGGCGGCGTTTCTGCAAGCCTCTTCCGCCAATATTCAAGATGTTTTTCAAGGGCATCGGTATATGACTGTTGATTCTGCCAGACTGCAAAATCGGTGTACTGGACAGGAAGTTCGGCTAAGGATATGGTTTTTCCTTTTACATATCCATCATACAGCTGCCACAATTCCCGGCTGAAAATATCCATAGACCATTCATCAGATATGATATGGTGCATATTCAACATCAGTATGTGTTCTTCTGATCCCAACTTGATCAGCAAACACCTAATTAATGGACCCTTCTCCAGATCAAACACCCATTGAGCCTCTTCCTGAGTTACTTGACGTACAGTTATCTCTATATTATCAGAATCATGGCTGCTTAGATCCTTAACCGGCAAATCTATGGTAAGTTTGGGGGTGATCTTTTGCATCGATTCCGTATCTGACAGGATAAAGGTTGTCCGCAGTCCCTCATGACGCTCAACCATTGCATTCAAAGCCTTCTGTAACGCTTCGGCATTAAGCATTCCTTTTAACCGCCATACGAACGGAATATTATAAAAGGTACTGTCAGGCTCAAGCTTGTACAAAAACCACAGCCGCTGCTGGGCATACGATAGCGGGTATTGATCCTGAACTCTGTTGCGAGGTATTGGAGCCAGATTAATTCCGGTTTTCAACTGATCGTTATTTGCGGGCGACACGTTCCCTTCACTATCATCAGAACGCTTTCCAGCCTGTACCCCCTCTATCCGCAACGCAATTTCGGCGATTGTCGGGGCTTCAAATATAATTCGAACAGGTATTTCAATCTGAAACTCATTCAATATTTTTGATATCATACGCGTCGCCATGAGCGAGTGTCCGCCCAGCTCAAAAAAATTGTCGTGGATGCCTATCTTTTCTATATTAAGAAGATTGCTCCATATCCCGGACAGTATCTCCTCCGTGCTTGTCCTCGGTGATACATACGTTCGTGTTAACCTGATAGTCTCCATATCCGGCACCGGCAGCGCTTTTCGGTCTACCTTGCCGTTCTGGGTCAAAGGCAGGCTGTCAAGAATAACATACGCTGACGGAACCATATATTCAGGCAGTTTACCGGAAACATAGTTCCTCAAATTATCTATATCTATCTTTTGCCCCTGTTTCGGGACAACATACCCTGCTATCTGCCTGTTCCCGGGAGTCTCTTCCCTCATCATCACAACAGCATCTCGAACCGCTTCATGTCTCTTTATTGCAGATTCTATCTCCCCCAATTCTATCCTGAATCCCCTCAGCTTCACCTGATCGTCAACCCGCCCGATAAACTCTATATTCCCATCGGGCAAATACTTTGCTATGTCACCTGTTTTATATAGAAAGTCATTTTCATCTGTTGTGAAGGGATTATGAATAAACTTATCGGCAGTTAACCCCGGTTGAAGATGATATCCCTTTGCCAACCCGTCGCCGCCCAAAAACAGTTCTCCATGAACCCCGACAGGAACAGGATTATGATGACTATCAAGAATATAACAGCTCGAATTGGATACAGGCCTGCCAATCGGTATTGTAACAGCGTTCTCAGCTACTTCCTTCACCGGGTACCAGGTCGAAAAGGTCGTGTTCTCTGTCGGGCCATATACATTCAGCAATCTTTTTGGCGCGCCTTTTTTAAGCACTCCTCTGACCCTTCTCGGATCTGCTGCCTCTCCGCCAAAAAGCAGATTGTCAAGCGATTTAAAGGCTGACGGCATTTCAGCTGCAACCTGATTGAAAAGAGCCGTGGTTACAAATAATGTGTTTATCTTCTTTTTAAGTAGTCTCTCCCCCAAGTGCCTTGGATCAAGCATCTCCTCTTTACTCATCCCAACAAGAGATCCGCCGTTCAGCAACGCTCCCCATATCTCAAAAGTGGCAGCATCAAAGGATGTATTGGAGGCATGGGCTATCCTGTCAGTCGATCTGAACTCTATGTAGTTTGTGTTGATCACCAGCCTGTTGATGGCCCTGTGCGGCACACAGACACCTTTTGGTTTACCGGTGGAGCCTGATGTATATATTACATAGGCCGTATCTTCAGGCCCCGTATTGACTTCAGGACACGTCTCTTCATATGATCTGACTCTATCCCATTGCGAATCAATACAGAAGAGGCCTGCATTTAAAGTCGAAAGCTTTTTAATAAATTTCTCCTGAGTCAAAAGTATTGGTGAATCGGATTCCTCTATCATAAAATTCAGTCTTTCATCAGGATAGGACGGATCCAGAGGCACATATGCCCCTCCAGCCTTTAGAATACCGAGCAATCCGATCACCATCTCAATTGACCGCTCCATGTAAATGCAGACACATCTTCCATGATCAACACCATTCGCACAAAGATAATGCGCCAGCTGGTTTGCCTTTTCATCTAATTCACAATATGTGAGACGGCGATCTTCAAATTCAAGGGCAATTGCCTCAGGAGTCCTTTTAGCCTGATCTTCAAATATCCGATGAACGCATGAGCCGCCGGGATACTCCGTTGCGGTTTTGTTCCATCCCTTCGTAATCTGATACACTTCTGATTCATCCATCAGAGAAAGTTGTGATACAGGCCTGTCCGGATTCTTTACTATCCCCTCCAGCAAAACCTTTAAATGACCCATCATTCTTACTATCGTTGCATCATCAAAAAGATCCGTACTGTATTCAAGAGAGGCATGCAGTTCATTATTTTCTTCATACATAAAAAGTATGAGATCGAATTTGGAAGTACTGTTTTCAATGGTTTCGCGTGAAATTGAAAGACCCTGGACTTGAGGCAGCCCTTTATACATGTTCTGTAATGCAAATAATACCTGAACCACAGGGCTGTAAGCCATACTGCGCTCAGGTTTTAATTCTTCAACCAATTTTTCAAATGGCAGATCCTGGTGCTCAAAGGCTCCCAGAGTAGCCTCTCTCACCTGCTTTAGTAATTCTTTAAATGTCGGATTATTGCTAAAATTTGTTCTTAATATAATAGTATTTACAAAAAAACCGATAAGATTCTCAACCTCAGGCCGGTTCCTCCCTGCAATCGGTGATCCTACAAGGATATCCTCCTGTCCGGAATAGCGGTATAAAAGCAATTGAAAAGCAGCCAATAGCGTCATATATAATGTTACGTCTGCTTTTAGAGAAATGGTTTTCAGATCCTCCAGCAGACTATTTGGGAAAACAGCCAGATACCTTGCTCCATTAAGACTTTGCATTACCGGGCGCGGGCGATCGGTTGGCAGTTCCAGAACAGGAGGAGCACCTGAAAGAAATTCCTTCCAGTATATAAGTTGTTTTTCAACTAAATCTCCTTTAAATTTGTCAAGTTGCCATATTGCATAATCGGGGTATTGTATGGAAAGTACAGGTAAGTCCGGTGATTCGGCAATTGAAAAAGCACTGTATGCCTTAAACAGCTCTCTGCTTAATACTCCCATTGACCATCCGTCGGAAACGATATGATGAATGATTAGCATAAGCACGTGTGTATCTGTATCTAAACAGAAAAGAGAACATCTTAACAGCGGGCCCTTCTCCAGGTCAAAAATCCATCCTGCCTCTTTCGCACATAATCTTTGTAATGTAATCTCTCTTGATTCAGGTTTCTCATTGGCGAGATCTGTTAAAGGTAGCTCTATGTTGAGACTCGACGCAATTTTCTGTCGTGGATCTGATTCTCCTTCCAATACAACAAATGTTGTGCGGAGCGATTCATGCCGGGCAACAATCACATTTATTGCTTTATATAAAGCTTCGGCATTTAGTTGTCCTTTAAGACGCCATGCCGTGCATATATTGTATTGAGGGCTTTCCGGTTCAAGCTGGTGTAAAAACCAAAGCCTCTGCTGGGCAAAGGAAAGAGGGGTAAAATCACGCTCTTTTCTTACGGGGATAGCATTACTTTCCTGCTTACTCCCCTTCGCCTTCTTCAATTTGAGTTCCAGCAAGGCCCTCTTTGCAGGAGAAAGGTTAGATATCCTTTCAGCCATTTCCCTGGAAGATTTGGAACTATTAGTAAATTCAACAGGCAATTCTATTTTTCCCCAATTAATTTTTTTTTATTTGCAACGATCGATGCGGAAAGATCATTTTAAATAATCTTTCTTAAAACTATAACCTGATAATATTTCTTTAATACTGTTGATCATTTTTTTTACAATCATGGTTCTTAATATAAGGAACTAATCCGGGTTTAATTTTTCATTTCATCTTCCAGTAATTTTTGGGCCTCCTCATCCGATAACTTTTCCAGTTCATCTATTATCTTTACACTCTCGCCGCTTTGATTCTCTAAAACAAAACCTTGAGTAATCAATAGTGAAATACCGGCCACTGTCGGGTTTTCAAAAATGCTTCTAAGCGGGATATCAAGATGAAACCAATCCCGGACTTTAAACAGCATACGGGTAGCAGACAGGGAATGTCCTCCCAATTCGAAGAAGTTATCGTGAATACCCATAGTATCCAGCCCCAGAATATCAGACCATATATCTGTTACTACCTTTTCAACTGAAGTGCCGGGTGGCACTAAAGTATTGTTTAATTCAGGACGGGTGCTATCGGGAGCCGGCAGTTCCCTGTAATTCACCTTTCCATTGGCATTCAGGGGTATTTTATCCAGTTTTATGTAATGTGAAGGCTGCATATAATCAGGCAGAAGAGACTGCATAAATATCCGCAGCTCCGACGGGTTTAAGGCAGATCCTTCTTTTGAAACAAAGTAAGCAAGGAGTTGATCGATCCGCTTGTTTTCATTTGAAACCACAACCACAGTTTGTTTTATTTCAGAATGTTTACGCAGCACGTTTTCTATTTCCTCCAGTTCAACACGGAACCCTCGTATCTTTACCCTTCGGTCTTTGCGGCCTTTAGTGGCAATGCTACCGTCAGGGAGGTAGCAGCCAAGGTCTCCTGTTTTATAAAGTAAAGAGCCGGAGGTGCTGAAAGGATTGGTAATGAACTTGGTTGCAGTCAATTCCGGAAGATTCAGGTATCCTTTTGAAATTCGGGGACCGGCAACACCTATTTCGCCTATCTCTCCATATAGAACATGACGATTATTTTCATCTAAAATATAAACGGCGCTGCATGGTGTAGGATGTCCTATTTGAACAACGCCTGATATTGCTGACGAATCTTGAGGTACACTGTACAGACAGACTGTGCCGGATGTTTCTGTCTGAGAGTACAGATTGACTATTTTAGAAGGATGCCCAAGCTTCTGATACCATAAAGAAGGGGTTACCCATGTAAGAGGTTCACCGGTTAATAAAATATACCTCAATCTATTGTTTAAGAGCTCTTTAACTTTGGTTGAACCGAGTTTTATGTAAGCGTCACAACACAGGCTGAAAAAACTTGGCACTGTGTCCCAGTAAGTCACGGCTTCCTTTTTAATCAATTCAGCCATGGCAATTGGGTCCCACCTTTGCTCGGTATCTGCAACCACCAGTGCGGCACCGGAACATAATGGCAGAAATATCTGGCGAACGGATGCTGAGAATGAAAAGGATGCGGAATGAAGATAAGTGTCACTGTTATCTATATCAAATATTGATGTAAGTTCAGAAATATAAGTTGACAGATTACCTTGCGTTACTGCAACACCTTTGGCCTTTCCTGTTGATCCGGATGTGTACATAATATAGGCAAGATCATCACAATTTATATCCCGACGATAATCCGGTTTATTATTGTTACCAATATTATTCTGAAGGGAAGCTATGGAGACCGCCTTTCCGGAAAAGTCATGGAACATGTTTGCACTCTGGTCATCAGTAATCAGTACACTTGCCTCACAATCACTTATCATTTCATTGAGTCTGGTTATGGGCGTACGTGGATCCATAGGCACAAATGCCCCGCCTGTTTTTAAGATACCCAGAATCGCAATTATATAATGATAAGTTCGATCCATACAGATGGCTGTTGTTTTATTCGGTCCAACTCCCATAGATTGAAGATTGCATGCAACCAGATCTGCCTGATTATCAAGTTCATTATATGTCAGTCTGGTTTCGCCCGAGATAAGGGCTGTGGCATCAGGGCATTTAGCGGCCTGATTCTCAAAAAAATCAACTGCCCGGTAATGAATTTTGCATTCCTGTTTTTTAATGAATTTTTCCTGTGATACTATGCTGCTGTAAATTTTCAACATGCCTTTTTTGGGAAGGCTGACCCCTGCTTCAGCCTCGGAAGTTGTTTCTCCCAGTTGATTTATTCCTGATATTTTTAACTTAAGAAAAATAGTATTATCATAGTCAGACCGTTCAGTAATCTCCCCGTGATACCAGGTAGTGTCTCCATACAATACCGGAGCCATGACTCTCATGGAAAGCGAATTTAAAAATCCATTGTCTCCCATCCAGTTTGTTATCATGGGAGACAGACATGCCCACCGCATCACTCCATGATCAAAAGGTAATGGCATACCCCGTTGAGCGGCTAAAAGGAAATCCTCATGCTGCTGATCAGATGAAACCGGCCATCCGGTAACCGGGTGTTTTACCAGGGTTCGGTATGATTTGATATTTTCCCTGAAACCAGGGGCGCCTGTATGGACCGAAGGTCCTATAGCTGCCAGCCAGCAGATCATATCAGCAATGGATAACGGTGGGCGAACAAAGATGGGGAGTTTATAACCTTCTGTTAGTTCAGTTTCATTTAATTTCCGGTCACCGGTACGGGTTTCTTTTTCAAGGGCAACGGCTATTTTTTCAATTTCTTCATCAGAATATTTATATACCTGACGATCCAAAAGCAACCCTGCATCATTTTCAGGAAGACAAACCGTTGTACTGATACACTTTCCAACAACAAGGTCATTTTGGTTCAGATAACAGGCTTCCGCAATTATGAATATTTTACGCTCATCAAGAGGGCCTTTTGTATCATATATATCTATTAATTTTACTGCGGCCCTTGCATTGTCACCCGATATTAGAGGTAAAAACCACTGGTATTTCACCTCTCCGATAAGAAATAGGAGAGGTGCATGGACAGGAGCCCCATGAATAACCGGATATAAAACCGATGCCAGAAACGCCGGCGGCGCTGAAAGCCGCCCCAGAGGGCCTTTACGGCTATAGTCAGGATCTATATAAAGAGGGTTGTCATCACCGATACCTGCCATAAAGTGACAAATTGAATCTTCAGATACATGTGTATTCCATATTTTTTTTTCATGTATTTCTTTGCCTATCAGTTTTTGTGTTTCAGTAACGAACCTGTCGATAAGAAGTTCCTTTTCGTTCTCTGCCATACTGACCCTTTTGAATTATTATCAATAAAATATATTTGGCTTAAATTAAGTTATATTTTTATATATCAGGTTTTTGTTGAATGATGCTGCAATATCTTTGCCATCATCTTCAGATATATCGTCTAATTCATCAATTATATTAAATATTTCTTCCAGATCAATTTCGTTTATCATATTTTTTTAACATGTTATGAAAGACTGAAGTATCGCTGCTTTTAATATTCGGAAATAGGCAGGATATGGCAAGAATCACTCTCCTTAAGGTCTATTGTTTTTGCCCGTATATAACGATCTACAGAATCTAAAAAAAACGGTTTAAGGCATGATGTCCTGTGGCTGATGACTGATAGCAAACCGAAGACTCCATCCCCTAAACCGTTAATTTTTTCTGGCCCTATAAAAAGTATCAGACCTATTCAATAAAAAGCATCTTTCACATCATTGATCTACAACTACATCATGCTGTATTTGGGTCCGCCTCCTCCTTCAGGCGGGACCCATGTAATATTTTCATATGGATCCTTGATATCACAGGTCTTACAGTGAACACAGTTTGAAAAATTGAGTTTTAACTGCATGTTACCTGTCTCTTCATTTACTTCCATTTCATAGACCTGTGCAGGGCAGAACCTTACACAGGGGTTCTGGAACTCCTCAGAACATCTGGTATAACATATGTCATAATCTTTTATATGAAGATGAGGCGGCTGGTCCTCCTCATGGGTCGCGCCGGAATAGTAAACATCGGTTTCCTTATCAAATGTTATTTTACCGTCGTATTTAATGTCACCTTTTTTAACATCGGATACATTATCTGACCCATAAACCTGTTTTACCTTTTTCAGGTGCGTATGATCGGGAGTTGACTTTAGTCGCATCCCGAAAATACTTCCTCCCAGGACATGCTGGACCCCGGCAGTCATCATCCCTAAATAGAGACCCTTTTCCATCGCCTGGTGAAAATTGCGGGTTCTGTATAAATCATTAATCTCCTTTGTCTTTAACAGCTTCTCGCTGTATTTTTCAAGCCGGTCTATGGAAAAATCATCGTTTACAAGGCAGTCAAAGATTGTCTCGGCTGCAAGCATGCCTGATCTCATGGCAAGATTTACTCCTTTTATCATCATGGCATTAAACAGGTTTGCGGAATCCCCTGTTATCATACCGCCGTGAAAAACCAGCCTTGGAACAGAGAAATAACCGCTTACAGGGACACTCTTTGCCCCGTACTGGACCATTTTTCCATCTTTTAGAAGGGCATTTACCAGAGGGTGCATCTTCATCTTCTGGAACTCCCTGTGGGGGTCAAGAAAAGGATCACTGTAATCAAGGCTTACAAGCTGACCAATGCTTATCCTGTTGTCCTTCATGCCGTAGATAAAGCCCCCACCAAAGGTGTCAGATTTTAAGGGATAGCCCATGGTGTGGATTATCTCACCAGGTTCAACCCTTTTTTCAGGAAGCTCCCACACCTCTTTTACACCTACCTCGTAACCGGCCGGATTTCTGTCTGCACCATGACCTAAACGACTGAACACCGTTTTTGCAAGGCTGCCTCTTGAACCCTCGCCGAATACGGTAACCTTTGAATGGAGGTCTATCCCGGGCTCAAAATTGGATTTTTTACTGCCGTCATGGGAAACACCCTTGTCCCCTGTCCTTACGCCGATTATACGACTCCCTTCATAAAGGACTTCAATGCCCGGGAATCCGGGGAAGATATTGACGCCATTTGCCTCAACAAGGGCTGCAAGCCATTCATTCAGTCTTGAAACAGAAACAATGCAATTCCCATGGTTATCCAGGGGATTCAGGCTCTTAGGAGCAAGGCCCATAGGGATCTTGAACTGCCCCTTTTCTGTAAGAAAATATACGGTTTCCTTTTTGACCTCCCCTTCTATAGGAGCCCCCTTCTCAAGGTAATCCGGGACAAGTTCCCTTAGTGGTGACGGATCAATTGCCGCGCCGGATATACCGTG
>CAZSZQ010000111.1:0-11415 GCA_964610475.1 uncultured Desulfatiglans sp. | reverse complement strand
ATATGGGATGCAACTTACCAATTTATCGGTATAAAGAAACAATTGATATTTCTAAGATGAGCCCATTATTTCATTGGTTGATAATTCGTGCAGGTTGTTATACCTCTATGGTCTTTCGAATTCTTTATTAGCTGGTGTCTGCCCGGAAAGCAATAAAAGGAAATATGCTCTTTCAATCCCCTAACAGGCCTGCAATGTCCCGGAGCTCATTTTTTATTTCTTCGAGTAGACCTGAAGGCTTTTTCATGTCAGCTTTTGAGGAAGGTTTTTTTAAACGCTTTCTGGCGCCTTCAATAGTGAGTTTCTCATCATATAAAAGACGTTTAATCTCTTTAATCAGTTCCAGGTCCCTTTTCTGGTAGGTTCTCTGTTTTGAATCAGCCCTTACAGGCCTTATCTGGGGAAACTCCATTTCCCAGTACCTGAGTACATAAGGTTCCACACCGATAATACGGCTTACTTCACCAATACGGTAATAGCGTTTATCTTCAGGAATCTTCATTTTTCAACCCTCGCTTAGAGTTCCGCCTGTTTCTTCTTTTATCCTGTTTAACATCTTGTCAAGAAGATGATTAACCTTCTCCCCTTCCAGCGTTCCTTCATAGGATCTGAAACAGATTCTGTAACTTAAGGCCTTTTTATCAAGCCCGAATTTTTCACCTTTATAAACAGAAACCATATCAATGGATTCTACAATATCTCCCCCTGTTTTACTGATTATATCCTGAATGGATTTACTTTCAACATATTTATCAACAATTATTGATATATCCCTGAAAACAGCAGGGTATTTTCCAATAGACCTGAACTCAAATTTTTTAGTTTTTACTTTAAGTATCTTTTCAATATCAAGCTCAAAAACATAAAGGGCACTGGTCTTGATCTCATAACCATCAAGCACACTTTTTGCTATTTTACCCATTGTACCAAGTATGTTTTCGCCACAGCAGATATTGCATGAAATATTTTTATCGTATGCTTCAGCTATTACCCTGGGTTCAAATTGGATATTACTTAAACCAATAGATTCAAGAAGCACCTCAACAGCCCCTTTGATATCGTAAAAATCAACCTGCCTTATTTCATTATGCCATTTTTTCGCAGCATAGTTCCCTGAGATAACACCCGCAAGCATTATCTTTTCTATGGGCAGCTCATTTGAATCATCCCTGAAAAATACTTCCCCCCATTCAAAAAGCTTAAGGTTCTGTTCGCCATGGGAGATGTTCTCTTTTACAATAGATAAGAGCCCTGGTAAAAGAGATGTCCTCATCACAGACTGCTCAGATGTGAGGGGATTCATAAGCTTCACAAACTGCCTTAACGGGCTGTCCTCTGCTGCAAGAAGCAGGTTTGCTGATTCAGGTGATATAAAGCTGAAGGTGATAATCTCGTTGAAACCTGCACCGGTAAGTATGTCACACGCACTCTCATGTAAAATATGAAAAGGTTTCTCCGCTTTATCAGATGGCCTGATAGCAGGGACTGTCTCAGGAATAAAGTTATACCCGTGCATCCTTGCAACCTCTTCAACAAGGTCTATCTCCCTTGTTATATCCACCCTGTAGGTGGGCGGGATAACCTTAATGGTGTTTGCGTCCTTTTCAGTGACCTCCATTTTAAGGGCTGTAAGCCATGAGGTCATTTCAGATTTAGATATCTCAGCACCCAGGAACCTGTTTGTTTTATCCACCCGGAGGTCAATAACAGGCGCCTGATATTTTACAGGATATTTATCTATCAATCCTTTATTAATTTTACCGCCGGCCAGTTCAAGGGAGAGAGAAAGGGCCCGTTTAAGGGCATATATTACACCCTCAATATCAATGCCTCTTTCAAACCTGTATGATGCCTCGCTTGATATACCGGCAGACTTTGCGCCCCTTCTGATGGTAACCGGGTTAAAGTAGGCGCTTTCTATAAAGATGTTGGATGATGTATCAGCAATTTCACTGTTTAAACCGCCCATTATACCTGCAATACCTACGGGCTTTTTTCCATCACATATCATGAGATGTTCACTGTTAAGTGTACGCTCCTGGCCGTCAAGGGTGAAAAATTTATCACCCTCTTTTGCCCTTGCAACTATTATCCTGTGCTCCTCCAGTTGATCATAATCAAACGTATGGAGTGGCTGACCTGTTTCAAGGAGTACGTAGTTTGATATATCTACAATGTTGTTTTTGCTCCTTACGCCTGAAACAAAAAGCCTGTAGCGCATCCAGAACGGAGATGGGCTTAATGTAACATTCCGGATCATGCCTGCCGCATACCTGGGGCAGCCGTTAGCATCCTCTACATCAACCCGTGCTACATCAGTTATGGGTAGACCCTCTTCCTTATAATTCACATCAGGCAGTTTGAGTTTCTGCCCGGTAATCGCAGCTACCTCACGTGCTATGCCGATTACAGAGGCGCAGTCAACCCTGTTGGGTGTGATATTGATTTCAAGAGACCAGTCAAAGGGGTTTATTGCATCAGAAAACTTGCGCCCTGCTTCGAGGTCAGGAGGCAGAATCATAACACCGGCGTGGTTATCAGTAAGGCCAAGTTCATCCTCAGCCATAAGCATACCGCCGGAGAATTCACCCCTTAATTTACTTTCCTTAATAACTATTCCACCCTTGAGCTCTGCACCGGGAAGGGCCATAGGCACAAGATCGCCCGCCTTTACATTTGTAGCTCCGCATACGACCTGCACTGTTGAAGTCCCGGTATCAACATCGCACAGGGATAACCTGTCTGCCTTGGGGTGATTTTTAACAGCAAGGACTTTGGCAACAATGACCTTATCGTGTATATCACCAATCTTTTCAAGAGATTCCACCTCAAGACCAGCCATTGTCAGCTTATTAGCCAATTCCTGTGGTGTAATACTGATATCTACATATTCTTTAAGCCAGTTTAAACTAAGTTTCATTTGTGAGACCCAGGTTATGATAATGTTAAAATTGTTTCAGAAAACGCATATCATTTCTGAACAGGAGCTGGATATCATCTATGCCGTATTTGAGCATGGTAATCCTTTCAATACCAAGCCCGAATGCAAAGCCTGAATATATCTCAGGGTCATAATCCACAAAGCCGTAAACAGCAGGGTCAACCATGCCTGAGCCTAAAATTTCCTGCCATCCGGAGAAGGAACAGGTCCTGCAACCCTTTCCCCTGCAGATAACGCACTGTATATCAACCTCTGCGCTTGGCTCTGTAAACGGGAAAAAGCTTGGCCTGAATCTGAGCTTGATATCCGAGCCGAACATCTGGTGCACAAAGCTTGTGAGTGTGCCCTTTAGATCGCCGAATGTTACCCCTTTATCCACTAAGAGCCCTTCAATCTGATGGAACATGGGAGTATGCGAGACATCCGAGTCACTCCTGTAGACCTTTCCGGGGGCAATGATGCTTACAGGGGGCCGTTGTTTTTCCATTACCCTGATCTGCATGGGTGAGGTGTGTGTCCTTAAGACCACATTCTGGGACACATAGAATGTATCCTGCATGTCCCTTGCCGGGTGATCCTTCGGAAAATTAAGGGCCTCAAAATTGTAGTAATCAAGCTCGACATTTGGGCCATTTACAACGGTGTAGCCCATCCGTACAAGGATACGGCACATCTCATTATTTACCTGGTTGACCGGATGCAGATATCCCCTTAAAGGACGTCTGCCGGGCAGGGTTATGTCTATCTTGTCCCCGCACTCTTCATTTCCTTTGAATCCTGCAATGACCTTTTCAAGAAGCCCGGTAATCTCGTCCTTCAAGTCATTGGCCAGTTTCCCGAAGACAGGACGCTCTTCCTTGGCAATATTTCCTAAATTCTTCATCAGGGAGGTAATATGTCCCTTCTTACCGAGGTATTCTATCTTGAATTTTTCAAGGGCATCCAGGTTCTTAAGAGAGTTCAATTCACTGAGTGCCCTGTCTCGTATTTCCAGTAGCTTTTGTTTCATGATCATAATATTTTTAGGCCCGAATTGACTGAGATACGGGCCTAATTAGATGAAGTAGCGGTAAAAATTCTTTATAAGTTATTTTACCTTTTCAACGATTTTTGAAAAACCTGCGGGGTCATGAATGGCCATATCGGACAGAACTTTCCTGTCTAGGTCTATTCCGGCCCTGTTTAGCCCGTGGATAAACTCATTGTATGAAAGACCATTTTCTCTTGCAGCCGCATTAATACGGATGATCCATAATTTTCTAAAATCACGTTTTTTGCTTCTGCGGTCACGGTATGCATACCTTCGTGCACGGTCTACTGAAACTGCAGCAGTCGTGAACAACTTACTATGACCACCTCTATAGCCTTTTGCGGCCTTAAGAACTTTATTTCTCCGGTGTCTCGCTTTAAATCCTCTTTTTACTCTTGGCATTTGATGATCCTCTTCCTGGTATACTATTTAATGATATTCTTTTAATATTACAAATAGATAAATAAATTTATAAAACCTTGTAGCATTATTATTTAAAAGGAATAAGTCTTTTTATTCTCTTTAGATCACTGGCGTCAACCAGCCCTGATTTTCTAAGATTCCTTTTTCTTTTCGTTGTCTTTTTAGTAAGAATATGGCTTGCATATGCCTTATTCCTAGCAACTTTACCTGTACCGGTGGTTCTGAATCTTTTCGATGCACCACGGTTTGTCTTTAATTTAGGCATTTAAATCCTCCCTATGTATGTGTTCATAACAGCCTTATCCGGTTGAAATATATATTTTTGTCTGGCCGCAATAATAAAATATTCCTGAAAAGTCAAAGGATTTTAATAAAATTAAGTCAAGATGACTGATTATCGGTTCCAACAAATTGAATAATATGAATATTATCAGGTTATTACAGATAATAGTCGTTTTTATAAAAAGAATAAACTATTTAGGTACAATAACCATTGTTGCGTTACGACCTTCTTTCTTTGCTTCCTGTTCAACTGAACCTACTTCCTTTACTTCCTCAGCTATTTTGTTCAGCAGATCAATGCCAGTTTCCTGATAGGCAAATTCACGGCCCCTGAACATGAGAGTCAACTTGACCCTGTTCTTTTTTTCCAGAAATTTTTTTATGCTCTTGATCTTGGTATTCAGATCATGCTCATCAGTGTGAGGCCTGAACTTTATCTCTTTCAGTTGAAAAGCCTTTGTTTTTTTTCTGGCTTCCTGTTCCTTTTTACTCACCTCGTATTTATATTTGCCATAATCCATTATCCTGCAAACAGGTGGATCCGCATTTGGCGCAACTTCAACAAGATCAAGCCCTTCTTTGCTGGCAACATTCAACGCATCTGATGTGGTCATTATGCCAAGCTGTGTTCCATCACCTGAAATCAGTCTTACCTGGCTGGCCCGGATCATCTCATTTACTCTTATTTCATCAACTTTATTCGCTATAGCTGCTACCTCCTTTGTCTTTCTTCCTCTTTTAAATGTTGAATAATCTCATAAGTGGTCATGAATGGAAGATTCTGCCCGTCCCTCAGCCTGGGAGTCACACCGCCCTGTTCGGACTCTTTGTCTCCCACAACAAGCATATACGGGATCTTCTGCATCTGGGCTTCTCTTACCTTCAAACCAAGTTTCTCATTTCTGAGATCCGCCTCTACACGGAACCCTGCCTCTTTAAGGGATGTTAAAAGAAAACTGGCAAACTCATTGTTTCTGTCCGTAACAGTAAGTATGCGGGCCTGCATGGGCGCTATCCACAGCGGGAAGGCCCCTGCATAGTGCTCTATCAACACACCGATAAATCTTTCAATGGAACCCAGGATAACCCTGTGTATCATTACCGGCTGCTGCCTCTGTCCATCCTGATCCATAAAGGATAGATCAAACCTTACAGGCAGGGTAAAATCACACTGTACAGTGGCGCATTGCCATTTACGGTCCAGTGCATCCTTGAGTTTTACATCTATTTTTGGGCCGTAAAAGGCGCCGTCACCTTCATTAATTTCAAAGGGAAGGCCAAGCTCTTTGACCGCATTTATAAGTGCGTTTGTCGCCCTTTCCCAGTCTTCATCAGACCCTATGGACTTTTCAGGCCTTGTACTGATCTCAAGTTCATAGTTGAAATTGAAGATTTTCATTACATCCTTGATGAATTCGAGAACTCCTTTGATTTCATTTCCGAGTTGATCGGGTGTGCAGATGATATGGGCGTCATCCTGTGTAAATTCACGTACGCGTGTAAGGCCGTGCAAAACTCCTGAACGTTCATGCCTGTGCACCAGGCCAAGTTCAAAGTACCTCTTGGGCAGGTCCCTGTAGCTTCTGATCTTTGATTTGTATATGAGCATATGGGAGAGGCAGTTCATGGGCTTAATGCCGTATGACTGTTCATCTATCACGGTAAAATACATATTTTCACGGTAGTTATCAAAATGACCCGATTTCTGCCACAGGTCTGTTTTTAACAGCTCAGGGCCTTTGACCATTTCATAGCCACGTTTGAAATGCTCATTTATCTCAAACTGTTCAATCAGATGCCTTAACAGGTATCCGTTTGGATGCCAGACTATCATTCCGGCGCCTATCTCTTCATATGTACTGAAGAGTTCCAGCTGTTTACCAAGTTTTACATGGTCTCGCCTCTTTGCCTCTTCAAGTTTGTTAAGATATGACCGGAGTATTTTCCCATCAGAAAAGGCAACGCCATATATCCTGCTAAGCATAGCCCTTTTTTCATCGCCGCGCCAGTATGCCCCTGCCACCTTTGTCAGTTTAAAGGCCTTTATCATGCCTGTGGATGGTATATGAGGCCCTCTGCAAAGGTCTGTAAAACTCCCCTGGGTATATAGAGATACATTTTCCGCATCAATACCCTCTATAATTTCAACCTTATAGTCTTCGCCTTGTTGCCTGAACAGATCTATGGCATTTGACCTGGATAATATCTCACGATTGAAAGGAAGGTCCTGCTTGATGATTTCATTCATTTTTTCTTCTATCAGCGTGAGATCTTCTTCTTTAAAAGGCCGGGGATAATCAAAATCATAATAAAAGCCATTTTCAATGGAGGGGCCTATAGTAACCTTAACACCAGGAAAGAGCTCCTTTACCGCCATTGCCATTACATGGGATGTACTGTGCCTCATTATATCCATACCCTCTTCAGTATGGATATAAACCGGTTCAATAATTGCATTGTTTTTTATTTCTGATGACAGATCACACAGCTCTTCATTAACCCTGACAGCGACTGTATTATCTATTCCTTTGACACCAAGATTTTTAAGGGCATCAAACGCAGATATTCTGCCGGTGTTAATATTAATTGCTGCTTTATCTTTTAGTTTTATTTCAAGTCCCATTTTTTTTGCATAAATAAAAAAAGCATCAAAAACAAGTATTCGGAAATTGGATGAAAACCGTAAAATTCATATTCTCTTCTTTTTCCCGCCAGCCTGCAAGCTGTAAATTGGCAGTTAAAAGTTTTTTAAAAAATAGAATATTGTAACAACAATAGTTTTCATTCCTTATCTCATTTACTTAATCTGATGCCAAATTAACTCTTAATATTTAATTATATTTACTTAAGGGTATTGTTTATAAAATGGAGCTCATTATACCCTTTAAATTATTAAAATCAAGAAAATGATTTTAAAAATGATAATAATTTAATAGACACATTCCATAATAAATACGAAACATATATTTTTCTTATACAAAACTTATTAAACTATAGATATTTCATATGTGAGACAACATGGATATTCTTTACTCACTCAATGTTGTTGTTAGGGCATTTAATAACCAGTTTCATGACGGTTTAATATCAATAATATCTATTATGAGGTTATATTATAATATATTTACCATTATTGAGCTGGCATATCTCTTGCTAAACACAATTTGTATTCTTTGGAAGAGGCATTATTTTCATGGATCATATATATATTGAAACGGCACAAAAGATTATTAACAGCAGGAATTGTATTGCCCTTACTGGTGCCGGTATTTCAGCTGAAAGTGGCATCCCTACTTTCAGGTCCAAAGGAGGATTATGGAACACATATGATCCGATTGTATATGCCTCAATTGATACATTTATAAAAGACCCTTCAAAATACTGGAGCATAAGGGGAGAGTTTATAAGGGATTATAACAATTATTCTCCGAATGAAGGTCATCTCTCGCTGGCAAGACTGGAAGAATCAGGTCTTCTTAAATGTATTATCACCCAGAACATAGATGGTCTTCACCGGAAAGCAGGCTCAAAAAATGTATTGGAAATACACGGCTCTCTCAGGGAGATATATTGCATGACCTGTAAAAGAGAATATATCGCCCCTGACATCCCCCAGGGCGATACGCCAAGGTGCTCCTGCGGCGGGATATTGAAACCTAATACGGTCTTATTCGGTGAGCAGTTGCCGGAGGGAATTCTTGCAGAAGCTGAATATTACGCCGGATCGTGTGACGTCATGCTCTTGATCGGGACATCGGCAGTAGTATATCCGGCTGCATACCTGCCTGTACTTGCCAAGAAAAACGGGGCAAAAATAATAGAAATCAACATTGAAAATTCATTTGAAGATTCTGATTATATTATCGGGGAAAAAGCGGGAACAGCCCTGCCTGAACTGGAAAAACAAATCAAAATCTTCCTTAATTCAAATAGATAAAGGAGTTTTTTTCTTATGAAAGAATTTTTTTACATTTTTTCACATATTATTTACAGTCTTTTACTTTTCAAAAAAATCAATTTTACTTTTTATAAATATACTATTCTGTTTATTTTAAATAATTATGAAGGGGTATGAAAAAATGAAAATAAAAACAGAAAGAATAACAAAAGGTATTATGATTATACCTCTGCTGGTTATTCTTTCACTTTTCTCATGTGTTACAGTTGGCCCTGATTACACTACGCCTGCAATTGACGTACCTGATAAATGGGTGTCTGATTTATCTGAAAAACTTTCGCCTGGAACAGACAAGGCCAGTCTTGTCAGTTGGTGGAATTCTTTTGATGATCCGGTGCTTGGGGATCTAATAAAAAGGGCTGTGGATAACAACCTCTCACTCAAGGAGGCCATTACCAGGCTTACCGAGGCCCGGCTCAGGAGGGGAATTACCGGGGCCGATCAATATCCATCTGTATCATCATCGGCTTCAGGAACAAGGAGCCATACTTACCATAACAGTAATAATTCATATCAGGCAGGCATCGATTCAAGCTGGGAGATAGACATCTTTGGTGGAATAAGGCGTTCCATTGAGGCCTCTGATGCAGATGTAGCGTCATCGAATGCCTCACTGAATGATGTTCTGGTATCTCTGACAGCTGAGGTGGCATCCAACTATGTTAATTTACGACTATACCAGGCGGAGATGGATGTTACCATCTCAAACCTGAAAACACAGGAAGAGACATATGATATAGTCGCATGGCGGTTCAAGGCTGGACTTGTTACTGAGCTTGATCTGAAAAAATCGGAATATTCCCTTGAACAGACGCGGTCTCAGATACCTGCCATTCAATCCAGAATCGATCAGGCGCAAAACCGGATTGCCGTACTCCTGGGGTTAAATCCCGGTGTGCTCAGGGAAGAGTTGAGTAAGGTTAAACCAGTACCGGCTCTTAAAGATACCATCAAAACAGGTATACCTGCTGATCTATTAAGGCAAAGGCCTGACCTAAAAAAAGCAGAACGTGACCTTGCGGCCCAGACAGCAAGGATAGGTGCTGCGGTTTCCGATCTTTACCCTAAAATCACCCTTTCAGGGGCAATCAGGGTAAATGCATCCTCAACAGGTTCTCTTTTCGACAGTGACAGCCTCTCAAACAGTATAGGGCCATCAATATCATGGCCTGTGTTTCGGGCAGGGGCAATTAAAAAAAATATAGAGATACAGTCAACAATGGCAGAACGCCTGCTCATTCAGTACAAATCTCTTGTTCTGTCAGCGGTTGAAGAGGTCGAAAACGCACTCGCCTCATGCATGTATGAGAAGATAAAAGGGGAGCACTTGAAAAAGGCACTGGATGCAGCAACCGTGGCATTAGATCTTTCGAAAATGCAGTATACTTCAGGTCTGGTTGATTTCCAGGTACTGCTCGAATCACAACGGACACTTCTTTCATTACAGGATCAGGTTACCCAGAATGAAGGACAGATTACCTTGAATTTTATTACTCTTTATAAAACATTGGGTGGCGGATGGTCACCTGATTCAACTGATATCTAGCAGGAGCTAAATTATGGATAGAAAAGAAAACAAAAAAATGGTGGCAGAAAATCTTGAATTGGACGGCGTTCATGGCAAAAAACGCAAACACAAAAAACTTATCATTATCCTTGTGATAATTGTACTTATTATTGCCATGCTGTCATTATTTATGGGCAAAAACAGTGCGCCTTCTGCTGCAATGTACAAAATAGAACAGGTTACTAAAGGAGACCTAACAGTAACCGTAAGCGCAACGGGGAGCCTCAAACCCAGAAATCAGGTGGATGTGGGCAGTGAGCTTTCCGGTATAGTAAAGACTGTTGATGTGGATTTTAACGACCATGTTACAAAAGGTCAGATACTTGCCACAATTGACCCATCTAAACTTGAGGCACAGGTAAAACAGTCCAAGGCATCCCTTGAATCAGCAAATGCAAAGGTACTTGATTCAGAGGCAACCCTTACAGAGATGCAGAATGAACTTAAACGCATGCTGCAGGTATGGGAATTAAGCGGTAAAAAGATACCTTCTCAGAATGAGATTGACTCTGCTGAGGCAGCGGTTCAGCGTGCCAAGGCATCAGCGGCATCTGCCAGGGCGCAGGTGTCACAGGCAAGGGCCACACTGGAGGCCAATGAAACAGACCTGGGTAAAATGGTTATAAAATCTCCTGTTAATGGTATTGTTCTTAACAGGACAATTGAACCTGGTCAGACAGTGGCGGCCTCCTTTCAGGCACCTGTTCTTTTCACACTTGCAGAAGATCTTAAAAAAATGGAACTGAGTGTTGCTATTGATGAGGCTGATGTAGGCATGGTTCAAAATGGTCAGGATGCAACATTTACAGTGGATGCATATCCTAATCAGACGTTTAGCGCCAAAATTTTACAGGTCAAGTTTGGATCAACTGCAACAGAAGGCGTTGTTACATATGAAGCACTCCTTCTGGTGGAAAATGAGCAACTGCTTTTAAGGCCCGGCATGACTGCTACTGCTGATATAATAGTCAACCAGATAAAAGACTCAATTCTTGTGCCAAATGCCTCACTGCGTTATGAACCACCATTTGCTAAAGATGATTTTGCATCTCCTGGCGGTCAGAGGGGTCTTATGAGCAGGATTATGCCTGGTCCTCCCGGGAGATTTATGAATCGACAGCAACAGCCCCCAAAAAAGGAAAAAGGCGTTAAAAAGGTCTGGGTTTTAAAGGATAAAATGCCTGTACCAGTGATAATAACAACCGGTCCCAGCG
>CAZSZQ010000110.1:0-11746 GCA_964610475.1 uncultured Desulfatiglans sp. | reverse complement strand
GGTGCTTTTAACAGTAACTGAGGATGACAGGCCCGCTGTGCTTGAGGTGGCAAGGCAGTTCAGGGCGCTTGATTTCAAATTAAAAGCCACTAACGGCACATGCAGGTTCCTGAAAGAAAACGGCATAGAGGCAGAACCAATATACAAGATGCATGAAGGAAGACCCAACATAGTTGATGGTATTAAAAACAAGGAAATCGCCCTTGTTATAAATACACCATCAGGCAAACTGAGCAAGCATGATGATTCGTATATCAGAAAGGCGGCTATCAAATACAATGTCCCATATATTACAACCCTTGCAGCAGGCATTGCAGCGGCAAGGGGTATAGCGGCATTCCGTAAAGGGCACGGAAATGTTAAATCACTCCAGAGTTATCACAACGATATAAAATAAAAGGGAGATTATCCAATGGATGGCATAGTAGGGATATACGGGCCACATGACAGAGAGCTTCTCAACAAGGCATTCCTGGCAACAGGCGCCTGTCAGCACAGGGGGAAGGCCAGTACTGGTCTTGCAGTAGGAAGCAGAAAAGGTATTTATATACACAAAGGCCTTGGGAGGATAGCGGAGATAATAGACAACCGGATGGTGAGAGTTTTTCAGGACCTTTCACCATCAGCAGCTATTGGTAATATTGGTTACACAAAAGGCGCTGTTGCTGAAAAACTGAATGCAGAGCCAATAGAAATAGTCCCCTATTCCGGATCAAAATATAATTTAGTTATTACGATGGATGGTGACCTGAGGTGTAAAAACGATCTGGTCAGTGAACTTGAAGAGGATTATAATCTGCAGACAAGTAACATAACGGAAATTATCGGCGCCCTTTTACATAAATATATAAATCAGGAGGGCATCAGTTTCGAGGCAGGTGAAAAACTGCTGGAAAAATTAGATGGAAGGGCAACCTTTGCACTTACTGCACTTGTATATGATGGAAAAGAGACATGCCTGATTACTCTGAATGATTCAAAGGCATTTGAACCTTTTTGTTATGGAATGATTGACGGCACATTCATCGCCAGCTCAGAATCATGTTCGCACAGACGCTTGGGCGGAACCATTGAAAAGGAATATGATGGCGCTGAAATGACTATCTGCAGTGAAGCAGGTGTCAAAACCAGGAGGTTGAGAGAAGAAGAGATGTATCCTGATGTGTTTCAGGGGGTTTATTTTGGAAATGTCGCTTCTCTCTACAGGGGGAAGGAGATATTCCAGATAAGAAGGGAGCTTGGACTCAAACTGGTTGAATATTACAGGGGATCAAATGCCGATGTGGTTATTCCTAACCCGGAATCGGGGTGGGGTGTATCTGTGGGAATCGCCGAGGGATTGAATAAATGCCTGTATCCTGCCCTGATAAAACTTCCACAGGCTGTAAGAACCTTTCAGGAAGGCGAACGATTGTCTCGAACAAAGGAGGTAGGGCTCAAATTTGGCGGCATTGATTCAATTCTTAAAGACAGGCGGATTGCCATGGGGGATGACAGCATAGTAAGAGGCAGTGTAAGTGAAGGCGGTTCTGTCTGGGTGGTGTATAATGCAGGTGCAAAATATATCGAATTCTGGATATCCTATGGGGCTATGTTCTTCCCTTCTTTTAAGGAGTGGCACAGGGGGGTAAAATGCCTGAATGAACTTGCTGCCCAGAGGGCATTCAAGAATGATAACCCATATGATAAATCCCTTGATGAAATAAACAGGGCAATTGCAAAGCTCGTGGGCGTTGATGAGGTAAGGTACAACACACTTGAAGGTATTAAGGATGTTACAGGAGACGGATCTTTTCAGGCGCTTGATGCAAGTTACCCCATATCTGAAAAGTACTGGCCTGACTTTATCAAGAAAGAGGTGGAAAGATATAAGAAGTATCGATAACTGGTGTCCATCCAGAAAGAGGTAAATTCTGGATGGAGCTTTCAGAAGTCAGCGATCAGCTAAATTTTTGTTTTAAAAGCCTTTTGCTGAAAACTGAACGCTAAGGGCTGACCGCTTGCCTGTCCTCCGTAGTAGCACTTCTACGGAGGATGGAAATCTAAAAACGAAAGTTTTTGGATGGATACAATTAACCTTTCTTCTTTGGCGGCGGGCCAAAGGTCTTTAAATTCGCAGGGCCACCCCATTCAAATGTGGTTAAATCAAAATCAGGTACCCGCGGCTCGCGGTCAAGATTAGGTCCGAGATACAGCGCATGAAAAAGTACAGGTTTATTTATTGCCCTGAAATTGAGCGGGGCATGCTGCATGCCTTTGGGAATAAATACGATTGTAGTTGATTTAATAGTATGCTTTTCCATCTCTTCGCCCATCCACAGGTCTATCTCAGCATCAAAGCTGCTGCAAAGGTCAGGCAGTTCTGCCCCCAGAAAAATCAAAAATTCATCATACTTATGGATATGGGGTGTTTCCCAGCAGACCGGCGCCTTGAACACCTGCCATCCTATTGTTGCGGTTGCACCCGGTAATGCGGAAGCCCCTCTGAAATAGGTCTGCGGACTTGCAATCTCAGGGAAGGGGGGGATGCTGTTAAGTGATACAAAATCCATTGCCTTGGGCGGTTCGCCTTTGTCTGACAGGAAATATTTCCCGTATATTGTCCCGTCCGCAGATGGATTGATCACAGGGGCAGCCATTGCATCGCTTTGACCGGACATCAGGTATTCCCGCAGTGAGTTTGCGAGGGCCAGGCCTCCTGCGCCCACGATGAGTTTTTTAAAGAATCCTCTGCGCGATGTATTTTTTTTACTGGTGCTGTCAATGCTCATGTTAGTCTCCTTTCTTGTAATTAAATTTTATGCCATACTTGATTTGTTTTTTCAGGGATATCGCTTAGATAAGTATTATAGTAGTTGTCTAAGCATTAAAATAATTCTGATAATAGCAATAAAAAGGGTAAATGGAAAGCAGGTTTATTTAAAGCAATATCCCATAAAGAACTATAAAGACCTGATTGATCAGTACCTGTGAAACCTTGTGTTTTTAGTTAATTTAATTCCAGTTTCTAACTAATTTCTAAAAAAAATTCCAAAATCGTCATCAATTTCTAAAGAATTTCTAAAAATAACCGATGATTGTAAAGAGGAGAAGGGAGGAGAAATGTATTCTGAAACACAAATGCTATCGATATTGAACATTTCTGAAATCTGTGATGTGGCAAGAAGTACAGTATCCTATTGGATTGCCCAGAAAGGACTCACAGCACACCGGTCAGGTAATAAATTTATGGTAGCCGTTGAAGATCTTATTCTCTTCCTTGAATCGATTGGGCGGGATGTACCTGAAAGCCTTGTGGATTATACAGGAGGGGTATTTTCACATCCCTTCAGGCCGTTTCTCAACTGCTGGGAATACTGGAAAAAGGACAGTCACAGTGGCAAATGTGAGAATTGCCTGGTTTACAAATACCATATTTCAGAATGTTTTACTGTAAAGAATGCAAGGCATGAATGCACAACCGATTGTTCAAGGTGTCAATATTATTATGATCACTTCACACGGTACACTGCATTTATCCACCAGATGTCCATGCCGGCTGCAGTATTCAGGGATATGTACATACTGGCTGGTAACAAGGCGTGGGCTGAACTCTGTGGAGTCGATATCGAGTACTTGATCGGTCTGGGGATAGAGGAGATAGTACATCCTGAATCGATAAGAAATATTATCAATTTTAACAAAAGAATAAAGCAGGAAGAAAATACGGAGTTTTTAAAGTCGATAATTTACTTTGAAAATCAGCAGGGTCAAAAAATAAGCGCCAGGCTGACAATAACACTTTTAACAAAACCGGAAGGGGCCTGTTTTGCCATTGCAGAAGAGGTTACGTCGCTGGATAACTGAAAGCTGTATGGCATACAGAAAAAAAATTACTTTATAACATGAATAGTTAAATGGGAACAAAACCGATAAACCAACAAATTGATCAACATGGGTTATATCTGGCACAATGCGAGAATGAGATAAACCAGGAGACTGAAATTTTGTCTCGTAAAATTGAAGACAGATATAGAGCCTTTTTTGAAAAAATCGGGCAGGCCTATTTTGAGATCGACAAAGCTGGAAATTTTTTGTTTTTCAATGATCATTTGTGTGAAATGCTGGGCTGTAAAAAGGATGAATTACTGGGTAAAAATTTGATGCAATTTCTGGATAGAGAGGATTCAGGGAGGGTAAAGAGTGCATTCAGAGAAATATTTGAAACTGATAAACCGAAAAGCGGATTTGTTTTTAAAATAGTAAGAAAAGACGGTATTAAAAGGCTAATCGGCACATCGATGTGCCTGAATTTGGATATATCAAACTGCAAAACAGGTTTTAAAGTGATCGCCAGAGATATTTCCGAACGTAAGAGCGATGAGGATCAATTGAATCAAACTCGCAGACTGGAATCAATCGGACAGCTTGCTGCAGGGATAGCCCATGAGATAAATACGCCTATACAATACATAAGCGACAATATGCAGTTTCTAAAGGATTCATTAAAGGATGTTCTGTATCTGCTCAATAAGTCTGTTTCTGTTGTTCAGGCTGTTAAAACGGATTCTATTTCTCAAACTTCTATCAATGAAATCGAGCATATAATAAAGGATACCGATTCGGACTATCTTATTAGCGAGATTCCCAGGGCTATTGAACAGTCAATAGCAGGTCTGCTGCGTGTTTCAGAAATAGTCTCGGCCATGAAACAGTTTTGTCATCCCGGGATGGAAGAAAAACAGCCCGCCGACATTAATAAAGCTGTTAAAAATATTATTACTGTTACTCGAAATGAATGGAAGTATGTGGCTGATATGGTAACCGATCTTGATGAAACCCTTCCGCCCATTCCCTGTCATCCGGGTGAGATTAACCAGGTAATGCTGAATCTGATAATAAACGCAGTCCATGCAATTAAAGACGTATTGAATAAAAAACAAAATACAAAGGGCACCATAAAGGTGAGTACAAACCATGACGACTCCTGGGCAGAGATATGTATAAGCGATACAGGAACAGGGATACCAAAGGAGATCAGACCAAAGATTTTTGATCCTTTTTTTACTACCAAGGAGGTTGGGAAAGGGACAGGCCAGGGCCTGGCTATTTCTCATTCTATAGTGGTTAACAACCATGGTGGCAGACTGGAATTTGAAACCGAGGTGGGCAAGGGGACGACAATGATAGTGCGTCTGCCTCTGAGAGGTAAAAATGAATAATAGTCCTCAGGATATAGCAAAACGGGTATTGTTTGTTGATGATGAACCCATGGTGCTTCAGGGGCTGAGCCGGATGCTCAGGACTGAAAAGGATCATTTCACGGCTTCCTTTGCAACAAGCGGGATTGAAGCCCTCAAGATACTCTCAAAGACCCATTTTGATGTCGTCGTAACAGATATCAGTATGCCTCAAATGAACGGTCTGCAATTATTATCTGAAGTGAAAACACTCTATCCGGACACTGTCAGGATTATTTTATCAGGGGAACCCGATATCAATACCTCTATTAAATCAGTAAATGTATCCCACAGGTTTCTGAATAAACCATGCGATCCGGAGGTGTTGAAAGCCACAATCTTAAGAACATGCAGACTCTCTGATTTTTTAAGAAATGATTCAATGAAAAGGATATTAACGCAGATAGATTCTTTACCCAGCATGCCGGCTATATATTTTCAAATCACAGAGGAACTAAGTTCTCCTGATGCCTCTATTCAAAAGGTCGGGAAGATTATTGCGCAGGATATGGCATTGACCTCAAAGATCCTTCAATTGGTCAATTCCGCATATTTTTCTTTGCCACGTCATATTTCGAGCCCTGAACATGCCGCTGTTTTACTGGGTCTTGATATAATAAAATCTCTTGTACTTATTGCTCATGTTTTTAAAAAGTTCGATCAGGTGGATATGCCGAATAATTTTATGGAATCCCTGTGGCTTCACAATCTGATGACAGGGAAGATAGCGAAGTTAATAGCAAAGGAAGAATCAAGGGATCAGAAGATAATAGACAACTCTTTCATCGCCGGGCTTCTTCATGATTGCGGTAAATTGATACTTGCTACCAATTATTCTTCAAAATACAGGGAAATAGTCATTAACTGTAATGAGAAAAACAAGAAACTCCGGTCTGTTGAAGAAGAGATGCTTGGTATCACTCACGCTGAAGTTGGAGCTTATCTTATGGAGTTATGGGGGTTACCTTCTCCTATTATTGAGGCTATTGCATTTCATCATGCACCTTCAATATATGCTGACGATCACTTCAGCCCCTTAACAGCGGTGCATATAGCTAATGCCATGGAACATAAAAATCCTGACACCAGTCAAAACGGAGTTCAGCCGGATTTCGATTTGAGTTATCTGGAGGGTTTGAATCTGAAAAACAGGTTGAATAGCTGGCTAGAGATCCGGCAAAACATAGTAAATGGAGCAGATTAAATGGAACATAAAATCCTTTTCGTCGATGATGATCCTAATATACTTGATGGGTACAAAAGACAGCTTCGGAAACAGTATATAGTTGAAACTGCGGAAGGCGGAGAAAAAGGCATCGATGCGGTTAAAAATAATGGGCCGTTTTCAGTCATAGTATCTGATCTCAAGATGCCTGGTATGGATGGCAACCAGTTTCTGGCGCTTGTGAAAGAGATGTCACCTGTAACTACAAGGATAATGCTGACAGGGTATGCTGATCTTAGAAGTGCTATTGAGGCGATCAATAACGGTAATATTTTCAGGTTATTGACCAAACCTTGCGAAAAAGCAGATCTGATACAGGCACTGGAAAACGGTATTGAACAATATATAAAGAATGTAAATTCAAAAAAAGGAGATGATATCTCAAAGGGTCTGGCAAGAAAAAAGGTTTTAATTGTTGACGATGATCCCACTACAGTAAGACTTCTTCAGAAATCATTTAAAGATGTCGAGGGGATTGAAATATTTACAGCGGAAGATGGAAGGAAGGCAATCAAACTATTAAACAGGGAGAATATTGATCTTTTGATCTCGGATATCCAGATGCCCGATATCAATGGCCTGCAGCTTTTAAATTATGTGAACAAAAATATCAATGGGATTCGGATTATAGTCCTCACAGGTAATGGGACTGAAAATATGGAAAACAAAGTCAGATCAATAGGCAGTTATCAATATTATGAGAAACCACTTGATATGAATGTCCTGAAAGACTGTGTTATCAGAGAATTGCGCTCAGGTAATGCCAGTCAGATACATGGAATTAATATTTCGTCATTCCTCCAGTTGATAGATATTGAAGGGAAAATATGTACTCTTACTGTAAGATCACATGGCAATGTGGGGTATCTCTATTTCCGAAACGGAGAACTGATAGCCGCCGAGACCAATAACCAGAGGGGTGAGCAGGCTGCCTTGAGCATTATTAACTGGGAAAACAGCATAATAGAAATATCTGATACTTGTAAGAAGAATAAACGGGAGATAGAAAAACCGCTTATGCAGATACTTATGGAGAGTGCAAGAATCAAAGATGAAGAAACCTTAGAGGCAGAGAATTAATATGTCTAGAATCATAACCATAACGAGCGGGAAAGGTGGGGTTGGCAAGACCAATATAAGTGTAAACACGGCTCTTTATCTGGCAAGTCAGGGATACAGTACATGCCTCTTTGATGCGGATATGGGGCTTGCCAATGTGGATATCCTTCTGGGTTACTATCCGGAATATACACTCGAAGATGTCCTTTCAAATAAAATGAGTATGAAGGATATTATTATCAAGGCCCCTTCGGGTCTGGATATTATCCCCGGGAGTTCAGGTGTTAAAATGTTTGCAGATCCTCAACCGGGCCAGTTGGAATTTCTTATCAGTTCACTGTCTGAACTTGATAACTATGACTTTTTTATCTTTGATACATCAGCCGGTATTTCAAAAAATGTCATTTCATTTTGTTTGACTTCACCTGAAATCGTACTCGTAATCACACCTGAGCCAACCTCTATTACTGATGCCTATGCTCTTTTAAAAATTCTCTGTATGAATAAAATGGATAATATGGTGATGATAGCAATAAACCAATGTATGAGTATGGAGGTTGCCAATAAACTGTATTCAAAATTTAAAGAGGTTGTTAAGAAAAACCTCAAAATTGAAATCTATCCATTGGGAACTATCCCTCTGGATCCCAATGTGCCAAAGGCAGTAAAAGAACAGAGACCGTTGATTTCTCTTTTTCCGAATTCCGATGCTGCAAAGGGAATTAAAAATATTGCCCGGTATCTGATTAGCAGAGGTGACACAGAGCTTAATAATTTTGATTTGAGTGAGTTCTGGAAGAGATGCTTTAATCGGCTTAATAGCAATCTCATACTGTCGAATAATGCAATAAAAAAGAATCCGGATTCTTCCCCGAAGGAGCTGACTCTTGAACAGAAAAAAAAGCTGAGAGACCAAAACAATGAATCATCTGTCAAGAAAGAAGCTATTGATGCACCTGTGCAGGAAAAAGCGGATGAGAAAATCTCAATAAAGGGTGAACAAATAGATACAAAGAATGTATATAAAATGCTGGAAGGCCTTGTTGATGGTATTTCAACAATATCATCAGAGCTTGGCGCTATAAGGAAAATGATGGAAATTGACAGAACCCGGTTATCAGAGGGTTCAGTTCCTCATGAGGACAGAGGTATATAAACCGGATTAAATAACCATTTTATATGCCACATCTTTGTGGCAGTTAAATTACAGGGATAACATTTTGGCATTCATTAATTTTAATAAAAAAGAGATTCAGGCGAAAATAGTCTATTACGGGCCGGGAAGAGGCGGGAAGACAACTAACCTTGAGTATATACACAAGGAGTATAGAGACCGGATCAAGACAGAGATGATCACCATAAAAACAAAGGGTGACAGGACCCTGTTTTTTGATTTTCTTCCTCTTAATGTCGGAAAGATCAAGGGTTACTCATTGAAGTTCCAGCTTTATACTGTACCAGGTCAGGTAATGTATAATGAAACAAGAAAACTGGTTTTGAGGGGTGCAGACGGAGTGGTATTTGTTGCTGACTCTCTTAAAATGAGAAAAGATAAAAATATTGAATCCCTGAAGAATCTTCAGGAAAATTTAAGTATCTATAATAAAAATATTTTTAAAATACCTCTGGTGATTCAGGTTAACAAACGGGATCTGGAAGAAAAAGGAATACCTTTAACACCTGTTGAAGAGCTTAAAAAGAGTCTTAACAGTAAATTGAATGTGCCTTTTTTTGAAGCAAGCGCAACAAATGGAACAAATGTATTATCTACATTAAAAACCATAGTCTCCCTGACAGTCAACTCAATTTCAAAAGAACTTCAGTAGATTAATGGGGTAAGGATCCGAATTTATGGACACAGCAAACGATATTAACAACCGGATACAGGAAGCGGAAATTTACCACTCGATGGGATTGCCCAAGGAATCACTGGTTCTTTATGAGGGGATACTTAACAGCATTCCATCAAAGGACGATAAGATATATTCAAATATCCTGGAAAAGATTGACACGCTGAAAATTGAGATTAAAGAAAAATATCCCGACGAGTTCGATGGGTTATCTGCCGAAGATGTGGCAGGCATTCAGAAAGTCCTGACTTCATCGGATGAAAATGCCCCTGCTATTAATGATACTGCCTATACCTTTAAAGAACTTGGTCTTTATAAGGAAGCGATTGCAGAATATGAAAAACTGTTCTCACTTGATTTTCCTATAAAAACGATCATCCCGGACATATGTGATTGTCTGTTTAAACTCTATCCATCAATGGAAATTATACTTCAGGCAGATAATTTTTTTAAAAAGTTCAATTTTGCGGATGAACACCTGGCAGATGTGAAATATCTGCTTGGCATGGAACTCGAAAAAAGAGACAGCAAAGAACAGGCACTTTATTACTATGAATCGGCCGCAGAACTTGATCCTAAAAATGAAAATATTAAAAAGAGATTAAATGCACTGGCAGCTTATTTTGCTACCGGTTCAAAATATGAATATCTGCTCAATAACAACAAGATAACCACAGAACAGTTACTTGACGCCCTGGCAATATCAAAGAAGACTAAGGGAAGCGTAGAGTATATCCTCATCACACAGTTTAATGTCAGCAGGGAAGATATCGGTAAAACACTTTCAGACTGTTACCGCCATCCCTTTAAAGGATTTGATCCCAATGCCCCTACTCCTGTTGAATTACTTACAAATCTCAAAAAGTCCTTTCTTTTACAGGATATGTGGGTGCCCCTGGGATGGGAAAAGGATTCTGTACAGGTTTTAATTGATGATCCGATTAACCTGAATAAGGTTGACATAGTAATGGCCCTCCTTAAGGCAAAAAAGGCTGAATTTTTTATCGGCATTAAGGAAGATATAGAGGCTTATATAAAACTGTTTTTTGATAAAAAGAATTTTACCGAAGAGACTGAGGCATCTGAAGCCAGTTTTGAAGATTTTGACATGATGCCCGATATTTCCTTTGAAGAAGAAGAGGATCATTCTGAAGAACATGTTGATGAGTTCAATGAGGCATCGGGTAAAGTTGTCAAGCTTGTTGATCAGATCCTTGTGGCAGCGTATCGAAAAAACTCATCGGATATACATATTGAACCTTCTGCTGTCACAAAGGCAACAACTATCAGGTTCAGGCTGGATGGTGTTTGTCAGGAGTATATTCAGGTCCCCAACACCATGGCAAAAGGCGTAATATCAAGGATAAAAATTATGGCGGGGCTCGATATAGCTGAAAAGAGGCTGCCTCAGGATGGTAAAATAAAATTTAAGAGAAAGGGAATACCTGCCTTTGAACTCAGGGTTGCAACTCTTCCGACGACAGGCGGATTTGAAGATGCCGTCTTAAGAATACTTGCCAAGGCAGGGGCAATGAAACTCGATAGTATGGGGCTTAGCCAGCGTAATCTGGACATCATGAAGAAAATTATCACTCAGCCCTATGGTCTTGTTCTTGTAGTAGGACCAACGGGGTCAGGCAAAACGACATCTCTTCACAGTGCCCTTGGATATATAAACAAACCAGGTATTAAGATTTGGACTGCTGAAGATCCGGTTGAGATCACCCAGCAGGGCATGAGGCAGGTGGAAGTTCATCCTAAAATAGGTCTTGATTTTGCAAGAGTCATGCGTGCTTTTCTCAGGGCTGACCCGGATGTTATCATGATAGGAGAAATGCGTGATCACGAAACAGCATCCATAGGTATTGAGGCCTCTCTTACAGGGCATCTGGTGTTGTCCACCCTCCATACAAACAGTGCGCCCGAAACTATTACCCGGCTTCTTGATATGGGATTAAATCCTCTTAACTTTTCTGATGCCTTTCTTGGAGTAATGGCCCAGCGCCTTGCAAGGCGCCTGTGTGAGAAATGCAGGAAGGAATACCATCCAACAAGAGAAGAATTTGAGGAAATAGTTAAAGAATATGGAAAAGAACATTTTGAGAAAACAGGGATCGAATATTCTGAAAATTTTACTCTGTTTGAACCTGCCGGTTGTGATGTATGTTCAGGAACCGGTTACAAAGGACGGCTTGGTATTCATGAACTAATGGAAGGAACACAGGAAGTAAAACGTATGATAAAAAAGCAGGCAAACAGTGAAGAGCTTTTTATACAGGCCATGAGTGAGGGAATGACGACACTCAAACAAGATGGAATACTGAAGTCCTTTAAAGGATTAACTGATATGAGTGAGATAAGAAGGGTTTGTGTGACTTAGTGAATGCTTAGTG
>CAZSZQ010000109.1:0-11749 GCA_964610475.1 uncultured Desulfatiglans sp. | reverse complement strand
TTTAATAACAATATTCTGTAGCAGGCACCGGCTGCTTGTTAATTCCGCGTTCTCTTTAAAAATATGGACACTTTTTGGGAAAGACTGAAAACAATATTAAATGAATCGGTAATGGTAATTGATAGGCCAAAAGGTTCGACTCACCCGAAATATCCAAAGATTGTATTTCCATTGGATTATGGTTACTTAAAAAATACTTCTGGTGGAGACGGTAATGAAATTGATGTATGGGTCGGATCTTTGGAGAATAAAACACTCAATGCAATTGCCTGCACAGTTGATATTTTGAAGCGAGACACTGAAATTAAACTACTTGTTGGTTCCAGTGATCATGAAATAGAGGTCATAAAAATATTTTATACGTCGGAATATATGTCAGCAATAATCTTAATAAATAGAGAACCTCATGCTTTACTCGGACTGGCGCAAAAGCACGCCAGCTGGTAACCAAGTCGTTATCAGGAGAGAAGGGGTAAATGGGGATGAAGGGGTAAATGGGGATGTCTATGTTTTTATGCATTTCAGAAAGGTCTTATAAATTACTGTCTCATTTTTAAATCCTTATCGTCCAACAAGGAAGTTTGAGCAGGCGAGCTGTTCAAATGCATGTCAGGTTTAAAATGATATTCGCCACATATAATTGTATAGCAGGGAAAAAGCATCCAGAATTTGAACGAGTAGGTGAAACATATGCTAATTGTTGGCTTCGTGTTCGTTCATTTGCTGAGATGAGAAAATTAGCTGAGAAAAATTTTCGTAATCAACACTGGAAAATTATCAACCTTGATGAGATTTGGCCTATTCCAAAAGGTCATTATCAAACCGAAGATGATGGATTGCCCTATTACGAACAAGCGCTGGTTGATAAAGAGGTCTATGTATTCCATCAATCACCAAAGTATCCTGTGTAGTTCGTTAATTTTGAGGCTGTCCCTACTAAGACAAATACTCAATTCGAATAAGGAACAATTGAAGATGTAAAATATTGGGTTGTAAATGAAAAAGTTTCTTCTTCTGATGCTTATGATGTTTTTTGGTATAAAAAGAAACATGTAAATAAAGCCATCGCTTTGGGAAGGGAAAAAATCCAGTCTGAGAAGTGGCGTGTCATCAATGTTTTAGAAGGCCAACCTTTGAACTGCCGGTCATTCATAAAAGGCCCCATGCTTACTCAGTATTATGAAGAAGCAGAGGAGTATGGTGATTGTATTGCGTTTTGGACATATAAAAAAACCTGTGAGTTAAGGGTCAGGTCTGCCGATGACTCTTAAGGCGACTGAGGATTAAACCAGTCTCTACCAAAAGTGATGATGGACAATAACCTTTCTGATATTGAACTCATTAACCTCGCCAAATAAAGGTGAAGAATCTGCAATGAACACACTTTATTACCGGTACAGGGAATGGGTGTACGGGCTTGCCTTCAGACTGTGCGGAGATAAAGAGGATAGAATAATATGATAAAAAATTATCATATCTGTTTTACCCTTTCAATATGCTGGCTTTTTTTTATTGACGGACATTGCTGTGTCTGGCGAAAACAAGATAGATCAACAGAGAGCACCTTCAAATAAAATAACATTGGCAAAAGTGCGAAAAAATAAATCCCTTCCCCGGATAGATGAAAGATATTCCATGATGATTATCGGGCCGAATTGTCACTCTGGTCCCATTGATCCTGGAATAATAGTAAAGAAAAAATATGATCCCAATATACACCCTGAACTAATAATTATTGACCCTTATACAAAAAAAGAAATCACGCGGAATAAGGGGCCGCATTTTGGTTTCATCCAACCTGAATTTCAACCGAAAGACAAAAAAGACGAAATTCAAATTACTACTCCTTCTGAATAGAATCCATGAGTAGTGAAGAAAAAACTATGATCATTTGCCTTGACAGGTCAGATCAACTGAATAATATTCTTGCCTATGAATATTATTACCGGTACTCAAAATCCCTTTAAGCAGGTTCTTATAACCTCTATCTGTCTGTGGTTCATATTTCATTCAAATATATATGCCGCCTCGCCTGACGAAACCGGCATCTCTTCGCTGGTATCGTCCCTGAAAATTGATACTCCCTTAACTTTTTGCGGTGAAGAGGTTCCGGTCAATAATCAGGAGGTTAGGGAACGTCTTGAAAAAGAAATTCTCCTTTCACTCTGGAATCGGCCTCAGGTTCTTTTGTGGTTGAAGCGTTCAACACGTTATCTACCCTATATTGAAGAGACTCTGAAACAAAACGGGCTGCCGGATGATTTAAAATTTATTGCCATCGCAGAAAGTGCCCTGCTGCCCCATGCAGGTTCAACGAAGGGCGCTGTGGGATTCTGGCAGTTTGTAGCAGCTACAGGCAAAAGATACGGCCTTGTTATAAATGTGAATATTGATGAACGAAGAAACATCTTTACATCAACTGCGGCTGCGGTGAAGTATCTAAAAGAATTGCATGATAAATTTAAGTCATGGACGCTTGTTACTGCCGCTTACAATATGGGTGAAGAAGGTCTTATGGCTGAAATTCTGGAGCAGGATACAGAGGATTATTACCAGCTCTACCTCCCTCTAGAAACACAACAATATATTTTCCGTATACTGTCAGTGAAACTGATTTTATCCAACCCGGTGAAATACTGTTTTAATCTTTCTCAAAATGATTATTATCCGCCTCTGGAATATGATGAGATAAAGATTAATTGTATACAGGATACACCGGTCAGGATTATCGCCCAGTCCGCAAAAACAAAGTTCAAGGTTATCAAGGATCTAAATCCTGAGATCAGAGGTTATTACCTCACAAAAGGAGAACATAAAATCCTTGTCCCCAAAGGTGCTTCCGATGGTTTTGATGTCAGGTATCAGGATAACATAAAAAAATATCTCACAGCACTTAAAGAAGGAATTTATACAGTTAAAATAGGAGATAATCTTACATCCATAGCAGAAAAATTTAATGTTCCGCTTAAGAGCCTCATTATCTGGAATAAATTGGATATTAGCCGCCCCATTCACCCGGGAGACCGGCTTATTATCCATAAGGATACAAAATAATATTCCTTATTGCCTGCTGTTTGACATATATAAATTAAATATAATATCTTGTTTTTGAATGATGTTAGTATTAAATATGCTGACAAGAAGATTAAACCGTTATTCTCGAAAGAGACACACCTGAAAGGAGAAAAGATTATGAATACCGATAAAAAAGTGGGAGCTGGCTCGACAAGAAGGGGTTTTTTAAAAGAATTTGCGATTGGAAGCTCATTAGTAGCAGTTGCAGGCACTCTACCAGGCCTGACTGCAAATGCCGATCCGGTCGCACAGGGCGTTTCACAAGAGACATCAGATGGCAAGAGCAGATATGGTAAATGCATAGTTCCTCTGCCGATCCAAAAATTTGGTGAGACTGTGATGTTTTCATCAGGTGCCGATCTTTTAAATGGATTTCCATGTAATATTATTTACGCATTCGGATTAAAGGTGGGGCCGCTTGGAATGTCCAGAAAACCTCATGTGCACGATCATGATGAGGTTATTTACTTTATTGGATCTGATCCGAAAAGTACCAGTTTAGGGGCGGAAGTAAATTTCAAGATAGGCCCTTTAGGTGAGGAAGAAGACCATATTTTTTCGGTTCCTACTGCTGTTGTTATTCCCAAAGGAGTATGGCACTGCCCGATGGAAACACTAAAATGCGAACAGCCTTTTCTTTGCATGGCAGTATCTTTAACAAACAAATACAGTTTCGAGTCTTCTGAAAAAAAAGAATAAGAAAAAAGTTAAGGCGTGCATGCTGCCATATTCCGATTTTTTTAAAATATTCCAATCTTCCATTGGAGGTGCCAAGTGACTAAACGTAAATACCAGGCCGAACCCAAACACCGTATTAAATACTCAAATATAACAGAAAACCAAATTATTCAAAAACTCAATGTGTTAGCAAATAATCCTCATGCTAAATCTACAGTTTCTGCAGTCCTTGCAAATACCAGCATCAAGGTGATAACCGATCCTGCGCCCACACCTGAACATCCGGGGCCGGTGCTTGAATACAAATTCCACAACAGTAGGGATATGTCTCTCTCCATAAACGGTAAATCAGCAATAAAAGCCGGGTATGGTGTGATGGAACTGAAACAGCTACTTTTGATATCTCATCTGGTTCCCGGAACGACTACAGGCTATAATATCGTCATCGACCGGCGCACAAAGCTCGCCACGGTATTTGAAACATGGTTTGGCGCTGAATTCGATCCGGAAATCAGTCGCCGTGAGGTTCAGCGTCAGGTCTATTACGGCTATGTTGATGAGGGAGGTACACCTCCTGACAGGCGTCATCACCTTACAAACCGGCTCGAGGGAAAAGGCATATACTGGAGGCAGGATAATGGCGTGGAGACACTTGATTTTTACTGCTCTATAGTATCATCCATCTTTATCGAGCTTACCCGTACGGGCGGAGAACTGGCCTTTTGTGCACCTGCAGATTATATCATGATCAACGATCACCAGTTTATTTACTCCCGCGCTGAAGCCGAGCTTGGAGGCATCTTCACCCTTTATTGCCTGGATCTCCACTCCATGGAACAGGCAGGTGTACGCCTCGGTTTTGACGAACAGGATGAGCTCGAATATTACATGTTTAAAGGTGAAGGCGAAATAACCGGTCAAATTGCCGCCTTTGAGGAATTCGGCAACAATGGGGAGGAAATTCCTTATGGCGACATGCAGCGTCCGACCAAATCAGGCATGCGCATGGTTTATCGTCCGCTTCGCACATTTCCGGTCATGACTGATGACGAAGTAAAAGATCAGGCGCTGAACCATGCACACGCCTTTGGCGAAGGCGAAGGCAGCGGAGCAGGTGGCATGGGCGGTTACAAGAGTGAACTGGTGGATAAACTGATTGGTAAAACACTTACCATCAGGATGGATAACGATGGTCCTGTCATCGAATATATCTTTGATGAGCTACGCAGGCTGCGCTGGCGTTATAAGGGCGACAGCAACTGGCGCAAGGAATTTTATGAGGCCTATGAACCTGATGAAGAACTATACTTTTTTGCGCATCTTCTGGATGCCGAATACCCGCGCTCATGCGCAATGGTGGCCTTGGATATGAAGACAGGACTCAGCACCCTGCTTAAGGGAACTACAGGTACGCCGTATCGCAATAATGAAACCCACCCGACCTATTACTTTGGTATTTTTGAAATGGAGGGCATTATACCCGCACGTTATCATCGTCATGGCTGGACTGACGAGCTGGTGGGCGAGGCGGTCACCTGGAATTACCAGCCGGGTAAAGGCGGGCTATCCTCCATGCATGTGTATGCCACCCCCAATACCTATTCCTGGACAATATTCATGCCTGACGGGTCTCTGGGTATGCAGTGGAGTTCTCCGGCCTGGTATTCAAAATTGCGTGATGATGTGTATATCATGTCATGGGTGGAGGAGGCCTGTAACGGCACCCTTGGAGTAATCTGCTTTAACAGACGTACCATGCATGACGCGGGCTTTGGATATCACATTGGCCCCAATGGCCTGAGTCTTAGTGTGATTGGTGCACGCGCCCGCCATGCTGGTAAATTCAATATAGAGAAATATCTGGGACCAAAGGTATAAGAGGCCGATATGGAAAAAAACAAAGTCAATAAAAGCCGCCGTTCATTTATTGTTAAAGGCACAACCGCTCTGGGCGCCGGACTGGTTTCAACCGGCGCAGGTGCGGTTGCATTGTTTGACTCACCGCAAACACAGCTGCAGATAAATGAATTAAAACAAAAACTGAATAATATGGAAGATAAAGAAACGCTCAAACAAATGCATTTTACCTTTATTAACCTGCTTGAAAACAGGACATATGATGCGGTTATAAATCTGTTTGCCGATGATGCGGTCGTGGAACTATCCGGTACAAGCCTGGCAGGAAAAGCAGCAGTGAAGAATTTGTTCCTTGAAGAATATAAGAACCGGAAGATATCATCCCTGCACACAGCCTATCGCCGGAACAAGTCACAAACACTCGATCAGGTAACAGTAAGTGATGACCGTAAACACGCCGATGCAAGCTTCTATAATCAGGTGCTGATCTGTAATCCGATACGATGGCATTCTGCACTTGCTGACATGGCACGGCAACAGGGTATGAGCGCACAATCATACTGGGAAAACGGCCGCTACGATATCTCGTTTACCCGCATGCATGATCAATGGCAGATAAGTAAATTAAGTTATCACAAGGTTTAATAAACGCTATTAACAAGGAGGAGATATGATTCGTAAATTGAGTATGTTGGTGATATTATTCAGTATGGTTTTTGTGAATGCGTTAAATGTTTCGGCTTCATCAGAGTGCAGCAGGGCAGGGCTTCAGAAGGTTACAGATAATTATCTGGATGCACTGAAAAAAGGATCGTCATCTATGATGCCTCTTAATCCAAAGGCCAGGTATATCGAGAACAGGAAGGAGATATCATTCAACGATGGTATCTTAAAGGAGCCATTGACTATAGATTTTAGTCGCAGCCTGCTTGATGTTGACTCATGCCAGTCCTTTACCGAGATAATCCATGCAAACGGCAGCCATCCTTATGTGATCGGGACCAGAGTAAAGGTTGAAGAAGGCAAGATATCCGAGGTGGAAAGCCTTGTAAGCGATGAAAAAGACTGGCTTTTTGATGCAGCAAACTATCTTAAGTATTCATCAACGGAAAACTGGGATATCATCCCGGTTGAAAAACGTACTGACAGGCAGACCCTCATACAGGTGGCAAGCGACTACTTTGATATATTTCAGGATTATTCCGCCTTTGACAAAATTCCGTGGGGTATCCCATGTGTACGAATTGAGGGCGGGGCATATACAAACCCCAATAACGATCCCGACCCTTCATGTACAGCAGGGGTTCCAAAGGGAGGGGGTGTCCCAATGACAAACAGAAGCTATGTTGTTGATGTGGATATGGGCTCGGTAGTTGGCTTTGTTGATTTCGGCGGAGCAAACGGCCTGCCCGACGCTCATACCTTCAGGCTGGAAAACGGGAAGCTCCGATATGTTCACGTAATCACCCTGTGTCCTAACGGGTGTCCGAAAATACCTTTGCCAAAGGATATGCCTAAATAAAACAGTAGAGGTTTTCAGCCTGAAAGCTGAAAACCTCATATTAACGAATATGCTTGCAGATCAAAATCGTTGCGACTATTGTTTCGCCATGGTTTTTAAAGTATCATTACAATTTATACTAAAAACCTGAGTTAAACGGCCCCCTCTATTCTTTGTACGAGAACTTGCTTTTGTAAAAAATGTTCATTATCGTACAAAATGTGTTCGATATTGTACAATTAATATAAAATATTTTTAATCAATAAATTCAATATTATACTGATTGGTGTCAAGGCTGACGTTCCCACGGTCACCGTGTGAACGTCAGGAATAATCTCTGTATTTCTATTTTGCAAATGGAGTAAATAAAAATTTTTGCCCGCTTATTGAAGCGTCTACCATAAGACCTCCAATGCTGTGCATAAAGACTGCCATGCCTTTGTAATAACTGGTTCGTGCCTGGACATCTGTTTTTGGACCGGCAGTGGCTACGGCGCTGCTGCCTTTCGTTCCGGTCCTGGCTTCAGCTCCTGCGGTTATTATAGTAGCCTGAATTTTAGCATCAAATTCAAAACTCCCGCCTGTGAATTCATCATAGGCCCTCTTATCTTCAAAAAATATGATTTCGCTGTACGCCTTACCTCCAAACTGAAAGCCTATGGAGCCCTCGATAACAGAAACCCTTCCGGTAATCTCATCACCCTGATAAATCCATCCTTTTCCGTATGAACCGCCAATTATCCAGCCGGCTTTTCCAATGTAAGGGAAAAATGCATACCCATAACAGTTATTAAAGAATTCCTGCACGACTTCCGAGTCCCTGAAAACCTGTGTGGTGCCTGTATACTTCACCTTTTCACCGGAAAAAGTTAATGAAGGAGCACCGATCACTAATATTACTAACAATACAAACAAGAAATTCAATCTGCTCATTTTGCTCTCCTTTTTTATTTATGAGTGTATTTAATTAAATATTGTAAAACTGTCAAAACATTCTTTTAAAAAATAGACGATTAATAATAAGCCTTTAAAGCAGGATAAAATATAAATTTAAATATTATCTTAATATTTGGAAATTCTATGTTCCATGACTTTACAGTCAGTTATTGATAGCATGAAGAAGCGGTTCAAATTTATTTTTCCCCTTGCATTTTCAAAACATTAATCTTAAAAAGAGCTAATTATATTTTTTCAGGCATAACCAATTGCTGTCTTATGAGTCTTTTTACCTGCCTGTCTCAGGTAAACAAAAAATTGTTTACCGACCATTTACTGGATAGTGATCATATTTTGTGTTTGTTTAACATGAATGATACCCTGTTCGTTTTTGTTTGAAGGAGGTTAAAAATGCACGGAGCGGATCAAAAAAGAATCAATACAGGAAGGCGGGATTTCATAAAAACAATTACAATTGCAGGTATGGTTGCAACACTGCAAGGAAGAACCTTTGCCGAACAAAATTTTACCGGAGAGATGCGTCCGCATGCTGCTGGAGGAAAAAAGAGACTTCTTTGCCTGTGCAACAATCCGGAGGAACATGAAAAGTTCATCGAGTCGATTAGATTTATCCCGGGAATTGACCTCGATGTGTCTTCAATAAGGGTCAATTATCAAAATCCGGAAGAAGTCGTCAGAGCAGTGAATGAAAGGCAGATGGATATTCTTATCATGATACTGCCCCGCATGACCTTCAGCTTTGGTAAGCTCTGCGACGCTTTTGGGAATGTGAATATTCCTGTGATTGTACTTACCACTAATCCTGAATTGATCCCTATCGACGCTAATCTTGCTTCATCCCTACGAGGAAACGGCGCCAATGTCACCTTCGTAATATCCCATGATCAGGCCCTGGAGCGGATCAGAATAGTTTTATCTCCATGGATACTCGAAGGCAGGCAGGCTGTTCTATATGGAAGGCCATTCGACTCGACCACTGTAACAGCCCACAACCTCACCGAAGACCTCGTCTACCGGCGCACCGGTGTAAGGATTCAATTCCGGCCGCTTGAAGAACTGGCAATGCTGTATAAGGAAGTGGATGACAGAGATGCTGTAAAGGAAATGGAACGATGGAAGAGGGAAGCGGTGGAAGTCAAAGGGATTTCGGATAAATCGATTGTAGAAGCATGCAGACTCTATGTCCTGCTGCGTTCTATTGTTCAAAAAGAGGATTTAAGCGCGGTATCGATCGATTGCCTTGGCTTCACGCTCAACCCTAACCCTATACTGCCCTATCCATGTCTTGCTTTTTCGCGATTACGGGACGATGGCATAACAGCCGCCTGTGAAGCGGACATTTGCAGCATGCTTTCATCCATGTTTCTGGAGGAAATCAGCAAAAAGCCCTCCTTTATGTGCAACCTGATGTCAGTGAATCCAATAGATTCAAAGATCACCGTAAGTCATTGTGTTTCTCCCTTGAAGCTGAACGGCCCTGATACAGCACAGATGAAATACAGGCTTCACTCCTACCACGGATATGGGAAAGGGGCTGTGCCGGAAGTCGAATTTCCACAGAACGGGCGGGTTATTATTGGCGGATTCAGCAAAGACCTTAAAAGCTTTGCATTATGGCCTGGACGGATTGATAGCCAGATAATAGACACTGAAAACGCTCCATCACGAAGCGGCCCTGTAAGTACTGCCTGCGCCAACACGATGGATGTAAAAATCAGGGATGCCAGCAGGTTTCTTCAAAACATACCGGGCCTTCATCAGATTATGGTGCTTGGTGATTACACCAAAATTGTCGAGGAGGCTCTGACCGGAATGAATGTGGCGCTGGTCGGTCCGTCGGATTTTGCCCCTCTTACTGTATAACAATATCAACCCTTAATTAAAAGGAGAAGCAACCATGAGTTATGAATTAAACACAGAAAAAGGAACAACACGGAGAGTATTCATGAAGGAAATCACCGCGGGTACAGCAGGAATTGCCCTGGCCGGCATATTTGCTTCGGCCTTTTTACAATCGACGGATAGCTTCGCCGCAACTGCGGGTCCGGTCGATCCCAATGCCCCGGAGGGATCAAAGTTCCGTAAATGCTTTCTAACCGAACTCACTCCCGAAGAGAGAAATATCGGCTTTGGCGCAAGCCCAATGTTTGTCAGCTTTGCAGACAACGATATTATAGAAGGATGCAATTATTTTTCTGTTATGTGGATGGGAGAAAGCTCCACAAAAGTGCTTGGGCATGGGCCTCACACTCACCCGGTTCCGGAATTACTGGTTGCTGTCGGTTCAGACCCTAAACATCCTGAGGATCTCGGGGCGGAATTTGAAATGTTCATGGGGGAGGAAATGGAAAAGCACATCATCACCAAATCGACGATGATCTACATCCCGCCTAACACTGTACACTGCCCGTTTAATTTAAATAAGGTGAACCGGCCGTTCCTATTCATGCAGGCGCACTATGGCCCCAAACTGACAGAAACCGCGAGAAGGGACCTTGTACCGGAGGATATGAGGAACAAGTACATTTTTATAGATATGGACGGTTCTTCAGAAAAATAATCTGTCCAGGCTCCACTCGGGCAGTGTTAAAATAAAGCCCTGGTGGAGCATTATTCGCCGTGTTATTACATCCGCGCTTCGGCCGATCAGAATATGAAAACAAGCGTAAAAAAAACAAACGATTTTTGTAATGAATAAAGATTTATTACTTTCCGCAGCACTTCTTGTATTTTTTTCCGCTTCCGCAGGGGCAGGATTCATTTCTGCCTATCTTTGGGATTTCACGTATGACTTGTTTTGGTTTAGGAGTGATGCCATCAATAAATATCCATTTGCCGGCTATTTTTTCAAAGGAGGCCAGTTCATGATGATTTATTTCCTGTTTATTCTGTTTAAACGTTGCAATAAATTCCACAGTACCCTTGTCGTCATCGGGACCGCCATCAGTGGTTTCTATTATCTCAAGCCCTTTCCACTCTGAGTTAGTAGCCCAATCTCTTGTTTCCTCTTTATTGAAATCCTTCTGCTGATCAGTTGATACTGTCTTGTACAGATAATCTATTTCAGCTTTTACAAATGCGCTGTATCTGGATCTCATGAGCGCCTCAGCCGTTTCAGCATCTTTTACCCCCTGAATAATTGGCAGGCAACATTCCTCATATGATTTATCCATACCGCAGGGACATTTTTCCATATCAATTTTCCTCACTTAAAATGGTTTTGAAGTTTGAGTATATAATGCGACGGTATCTATAATAGCTATTTTTATTTTATGTCAAGGAAAACAATGAATTTCTTGCTTGATATTTTATTTTAATAGTAATATATGAAACTCCGATTATTACGGAGGAATGGCCGAGTGGTTTAAGGCGGCGGTCTTGAAAACCGTTGAACGAAAGTTCCGTGGGTTCGAATCCTACTTCCTCCGCCACTAGGTTAATAATATCAATTAGTTACATGTCATTTTTACTGAGTGATACCAACCGATATACCAATATCAAAATGATTTAAAACAAAATGTAAGCAAAATGTAAGCAAAATGTAAGCAGTCTGAAAAAAATAAGCGGATTAATTCGCCAATTGGTAAAAATGAAAGGAAAGGCAGGGGGGAAAATCCCCCCTGAATGATCAAATAACACAAATCACCAAATTACCTGAATCTCCGCCTGAATTTATTCCTC
>CAZSZQ010000108.1:4200-12015 GCA_964610475.1 uncultured Desulfatiglans sp. | reverse complement strand
GAGCATATCTCTATTTCCGTTCGGAGCAGGCTTGATGGAAGCGATAACCCGGTTAAAATATACTTATTTTCAGATGTGTTACAAATCAGGCTACCTTTCTTGCCAACAACTCACGAACTACCGGAACCAGTTCATTCGGAACTTTTATAAATGTCTGTGAGATATCTTCCCATGCTGCTGCGTCTTCAACCGTCGCTTCTTCTTCTGTCTGGCTTTCATAATGATCAAGAACACTTTTAATGCGTTTTTCATCCCATCCTTTTGGGAAACTGTTTTTTTTCATTAACATTATCTCCTTCGGCTTCGCCGCCGGTAAGCTTTTAAAGGTTTTCCGGTTAGCTCATACGCGGGCAGGTTATAACAAGCAACTGTAAATGGTTAAAGTTTTATATTTTCCATCAGTAAATAATAAAAATCTAAAAGATATCAAACGTAGGGTTGTAAATAATTAAATCCGAAAAGTTATAATGGGTTAGGTTTAGGACTAATGGACTGAAAAAGCAAGGGAAAAGTAAAGCCGGAAATCTAAAGTCAGAAGGCAGATGTCAGAACACCCCAATTCCCTGGTTACCCCTTTTGTATGATATTGATGGTGGATCCGAGACTTGACAACCCACTCTTATTCTGACATAAATTTTATGCTTTATCAGTTAGTTACCCTTTTTAACCCAGATTTTGAAGTAGGGATCGTTGCGAGGGTTGAAAAACCAAAACGAAACGCGAAGTTGGAACGATTTTGACCCGGAAGCATATGCACAATATGGTGAGGATCAAAATCGTGAAACGAGCGTTGCAGTAAGGTTTTTCAAACCGCAGTAGGTGTCTACTGCAAAATCTGGGTTTAACACACAATTATCAGAAGGATTCACACATGGATCAGCCTGTTCAATCACCGGAGAATAATATGAAAACCTCGTTCTCAGATAAAAGGCTCAATTCATGGAAAGAGATCGCACGATTTCTTAACCATGATGTGCGAACAGTAATGCGCTGGGAAAAGACAGGTGGCCTCCCAGTCCACCGCATGCCTGGCGGAAAGATGCCCGGGGTTTCTAATAAAGAGGCTCGGCCATGCCCGATATTTCTCCGGTTTATCGATTACGAAACCCAGCGTCTTCCCTGTATTATCAATGTGTTGATGACCACTTGAGTCATTTGAACAGGTTTATGATGATCGCTTACCGAAGCAGTATGGATTATTACGCCCCTATGTGAAAAATGTCATCTTTCGTTATCTGCTTTTAATGTTTTTACTTCTTCTGATTTTTGTAGAATACATGTCAAAAAAAGAATCAAAAGGTAACTTTAATAAACTTTTGGTGAAAAAATATTCAAGGAAGCAGCATATAACATGATGAATTCCTAATAGTGATTTAAAAAGCTAAACGGTGCCCCTCTTTATTGCTTTTGTATCGACAGCAGCAAATTAAGATTGTTTTTGGCGTCAAGATATTCCGGATTTATTCGTAATGCATGCTGAAAACGTTCAATAGCCCCATCGATATCCCCTTTATAGAATAGAGCAATACCCAGGTTGTTGTGTGCTTCCACAAAATCCGGCCTGATGCGTAATGCCTCTTCATAATGCCTGATAGCCTCATCTATTAAACCCTTCTCTTTAAGGGCAAGACCCAGGTTGTTGTGCGCTTTTTCAAAATCCGGCCTGATGCGTAATGCTTCTTTATAATGTCTGATGGCGTCATCTATTAAACCCTTCTCTTGAAGAGCATTACCCAGGTTGTAATGTGCTTTTTCAAAATCCGGCCTGATGTGTATTGCCTCTTCATAATGCCTGATGGCCTCATCTATCAGACCCTTCTCTTTAAGTGCAAGACCCAGATTGTTGTGTGCGTCTGCATAATCCGGCTTAATGCGTAATGCCTCTTTATAATGTCTGAGTGACTCATCTATTAAACCCTTCTCTTGAAGAGCATTACCAAGGTTGTAATGTGCTTTTTCATAATCCGGCCTGATGTGTAATGCCTCTTTATATTGCCTGACAGCCTCATCTATTAAACCCTTCTCTTTAAGGGCAAAACCCAGGTTGTTGTGTGCGTCTGCAAAATCCGGCTTTATGCGTAATGCCTCTTTATAGTGCCTGATGGCGTTATCTATCAACCCCTGCTCTTGAAAAGCATTACCCAGGTTGTTGTGTGCGTCTACAAAATCCGGCTTTATGCGTAATGCCTCTTTATAGTGCCTGATGGCGTTATCTATCAACCCCTGCTCTTGAAGGGCATTACCCAGGTTGTAGTGTGCTTCCACAAAATCCGGCCTGATGCGTAATGCATCTTCATAATGTCTGATAGCCTCATCTATTAACCCCTGCTCTCTAAGAACAAGACCCAGGTTGTTATGTATTATAAAATTGTTAGCGGTTATCCCAAGAGCATGTTTAAAAAGTATAATGCTGTTTTTCCAATATCCTGCCTGTATAAATGTAACTCCCATCAATATAAAAGAAATTGTTATTGCTATTATGGGAAGAATTTTCTTTACATGACGCCATCGCTGTATGAATTGAGGTATGCCCCAGGAAATAATAAAAAAAATACCAATTAGCGGAATGTAGCTGTATCTATCAGCCATGGATTGATTGCCTACCTGAACCAATCCGATAACAGGAACAAGCGTTCCTAAATACCATAACCATCCAGTAATAAAATAAGGGCTTTGTTTTCTAATCCTAATTGCCAAAAAAGATATGGATAAAAGCAGGAAACAGGCCCCGGCAATCTGCCACCATGGAAAACTTCCAGGGTGCGGGTACAGCACCGCTAACCTGGATGGACATAACATCTTTAAGATATAGGCTGCATAGGAAATCAGGGCATTAGCTATTCTGGTTTGAATTGGAATAATTTCCAGAGACTTTACAGCCCCTCCATGCATTTGAGCATAAAAAGTAATAGCGCTCGATATTACTACAAGAACAAAGAAAGGCAGTTTTTCCAAAATCACACGAAATACGATTGATCTTTGAAAAATATTTTTACCGCCGTCAGACTTTTGAAAACGGGAAAGAGGATAATAATCCATTAACAGCAACACAAAAGGTAAAGTGACTAACATAGGCTTGGACATAAGACCAAGGATAAAGAAAAGAAGAACCAGCAGATATTTATCTATCCCTGGATGCTGAACATACCGGATATAACTCCACATCGTCAGAATCCAGAAAAAAGCGCTTAAAACATCTTTACGCTCCGATATCCAGGCGACCGATTCGACATGCAAAGGATGAAGCGCAAACAACAAGGCAAGAAAAGCGCTCTGCCAAAAATGCCCTGTCATTTTTCTGAAAACGAAAAACAATAATAAACTGTTCGCTATGTGAAAGAACAGGTTGGTTATGTGATGCCCACCAGGGTTTAATCCATATAACTGGTAGTCCAGCATATGGGAGAGCCATGTCAATGGGTGCCAATTACCCGCATGGAAAGTTGTGAATGCCCAGGTGATACTCTCTATGGTCAAACCGACCTGAACATGCCGGTTATCACTGACGTATTTATAGTCATCAAAGTTAACAAAATCATAGTTATGTATTTGCCAATAAACTGAAAATGTAGAGAGAATAATAAAAAGGCATACCATGACATCAAGGTGCCGACTGAAAATACTTTTACTATGGGTAGTTCGTTTGGTCATGGCTATATTATTACCCTTGTTCAAGGGGAATTTTTAAGATTTTAATTGATAAAAAATGAGAAAGAACAAAATTAACATACCAGCTTCATTTGAAAAGTCAAATTGATTGGCAAGATGATTTTATATTGATATAAACATTTTAACAAAAATGATTTTGCCAGGATGTGAAATTGAGATTGATTTTCTGAAATGCACTATAGGGTAAAATTTCATGTTACTTAATCAATTAATAGGACAAAGGACCAAAGAGGTTCCGAGAGAGGCGTCGCTTGTCAGTCATGCATACCTCCTTCGGGGAGGGTATATCAGGCAGGTTGCAAATGGTATATATTCACTATTACCACTTGGAATCCGGGTAATCCGAAAAATCGAGAATATTATCCGTGAAGAGATGAATGCAATTAATGGACAGGAAGTATTAATGCCCGTTGCTCAGCCAAGAGAACTCTGGGATGAATCAGGGCGATACGAATCGGTTGGCCCTGAACTAATGCGTTTTAAAGACAGGACAGGTCATGACATGGTTCTGGCAATGACACATGAAGAGGCGGCGCTACACCTGGCCCGCAATGAAGCGGGAAGTTATCGTTCATATCCCTTCATGCTCTATCAGATTCAGACAAAGTTCAGGGATGAACCGCGTTCAAGGGGCGGATTGATTCGCGTCCGTGAATTTACCATGAAAGATGCCTATTCGTTTCACAGGGATCAGGCAAGCCTTGATGAATTTTATGACAGATGTGCTAATGCGTACAACCGCATTTTTACCAGATGCGGTATCCCGGAAGTTAGGAAAGTACAATCAGATACCGGGATGATGGGCGGACGAGTCGCTCATGAATATATGCTTCTGACCGATTCCGGTGAGGATACTATTGTTATCTGCAAAGAGTGCGATTATATAGCAAACCTTGAAGTAGCAAAGTGTAAATGGATACCGGAAAAGCAGCAGCTATCAGCACTAACAAAGGTTCACACACCGGGAAAGCAGTCAATCAAGGATGTTGCAGCGTTTCTTAATGTATTGGAATCTCAGACAGCAAAGGTTGTCTTTTACGAATCAGACAGCGCTGGCCAACCAATAATGGTACTTATCCGGGGGGATATTGAAGTAAATGAGAATAAACTAGAAAAACTTATTGGTGTTGTGCCTGCCGCCGCCTCTGAAAAAACCATGTTAAAAACCGGTGCAGTCGCAGGTTTTGCATCTCCCATCGGCATACATGATTGCCGGGTGATTGTTGATGAATCCATTGCCGGCGCGACTAATTTTGTCACAGGTGCCAATGAAATTGATTATCATTATATAAATTTTGACTTGAACAGGGATGCCGGTGAATACGAGATCATTGATATCGCAACAGTTAAAGATGGCGACATATGTCCATTATGCGGAGAAGCCCTTTTATTAAAAAGAGGGATCGAGGTTGGAAATATCTTTCAGTTAGGAACGCAATATACAGACAGGATGAAAATGCGTTACCTTGATGAAACAGGTCAAGAATGCACACCGCTAATGGGGTGTTATGGTATAGGAATCGGCCGTTTGATGGCATCTGTTATTGAGGCACGTCACGATAAATTTGGCCCGCTCTGGCCTAGGGCCATTGCACCATTTTCTGTACACATTATCACAATCGATCTCAAAGACGATGAGAAGGTGGGATTTTCAACACCGATCTACCATGAGTTATGTACAAAGGGAATAGAGACAGTATACGATGATCGTGAAGAACGAGCGGGAGTAAAGTTTGCCGAAGCCGACCTTATTGGAGCACCTCTGAGATTAATCTTCAGCGGTAAAAACCTTGAATCCAGAACGGTCGAATGGCGGTCACGGGATGGATCGGAAAAAGGGTTGATCCAGGTTGATCAGGTTGTAAGTTTTGTTAGAAATTACAGGTGATATTTATGATTGAATCAGGATTCTTTGAAGGTATACAGAAATGTTATTGACACCAAAAGCTCTCCCCCATATTCTCTAACCATGATAAAAAGGATCCTTCTTATTTAAATATTTATTGAGTATCAAACGATGGAACTTCCATATTCATATTTTGCCAGTGCCCCTAAAGGGGTTGAGCATATACTTGTTAAAGAGCTTAAGGATCTTGGCGCTGTAGAAATAAAACAGACCAGGGCAGGGGCATTCTTTACCGGTGGACTTGAACTGGGATACAGGGCCTGCTTATGGCTCAGGACCGCCAACAGGGTATTTCTGGTAATTGACGAGTTTAAGACTGACACAGTTGATGGACTTTATGCAGGTATTCGAAACATCAACTGGTCAGATCATATGTCCCAGGATAATACCCTGGCAGTTGATTTTCATGCGGATCAGTCAATAGTTAAACATACCCATTTCGGCGCTTTGAAAGTAAAAGACGCTATTGTGGATCAGTTCAGGGAAAGGTTTAATACCCGCCCATCTATTGACACTGATTTACCCGATATACGTATCAATGTGTTTATGAACGGGAAAAATGTCACAGTCAGCATTGATCTTTCCGGGTTAAGCCTTCACAGACGCGGTTACAGGGAGGATAAGGGCCTGGCGCCCCTCAAGGAAAACCTGGCGGCTGCAATACTTATCAAATCAGGTTGGCCGGAGATCGCCAAAAAAGGAGACGGCTTTATTGATCCCATGTGCGGATCAGGGACATTACCCATTGAGGCGGCCATGATAGCAGGCAATATGGCCCCGGGTTTGTTGCGTGAGTATTTTGGATTTTTAAAATGGTGCGGGCATGATCCTTCACTCTGGCAAAGGCTGGTGGATGAGGCAGAGGATATCGAGTCAGAACAGAGGAGAAATTTTCCCCCGATTATCGGTTATGACAACGATGCCGCAGCCATAAAAGACTCGATTGCCAATCTTGAAAGGGCCGGTCTGCACGGTCTGGTTCATTTTGAAAAGCGGGCGCTTTCAGAACTGGTTCCTCATCCCAAAACAAGGGAATGCCCTGGTCTGGTAGTAGTCAACCCTCCCTATGGTGAACGTCTTGGCCAATCGAATGAATTGTGGCAACTCTATACCTTACTTGGACAGAAGCTTCAGGAAAATTTTTATGGCTGGCATGCAGCTATATTCACAGGTAATTCAAAGCTGAAAAAAGCAGTTAATATCCATCCTTTCCGTTCTGACCGGTTTTTTAATGGCAGTATCCCATGTGAATTGCTTCAGTATAATTTGAAGGATTATACAACGGATACAGTGTTTAAACCAAAAAACGTTGTCAGCAATGAGGATACATCATATCTTCCTTCTGAAGAGATCAGGATGTTTGAAAACCGCATTAAAAAGAATCTGAAAAGACTTAAATCCTGGCGTACTCAAAATAACATCACATGCTTCAGGGTCTATGACAGAGATATACCGGAGTATGCAGTTGCGGTTGATATCTATGATCAGTGGGTATATGTTCAGGAATACAAGGCCCCTGCGACAGTTTCGCCTGAAGCGGCTGTCAGACGATTGAAGGATATAATCTGTTCACTACCCCTTGTATTGAATGTACCGGCACAAAACATATTTCTTAAACAGCGTCAGAAACAGAAGAGTACTTTTCAGTATGAAAAACAGAGTGATGATTCCAGAACCGTAATCGTAAATGAATCAGGGCTCAGGTTTGAAATAGATCTGACAAGCTACATTGATACAGGTCTGTTTCTTGATCACAGGCCTACAAGAGCCATGATTGAGAAAATGGCAAAGGGAAAACATTTTCTTAATCTCTTCTCCTATACCGGCGCCGCTACTGTTTATGCGGCAAGGGGCGGGGCGCTTTCTACTACCTCAGTTGATAAATCCAATACCTATACAAAGTGGGCAAAGAGGAACATGTCATTAAACCGGTTTGATCAGACGATACATGTTTTTTGCTGTGAAGATTGTTTAAGCTGGGTAAAAAAAGAGAAGAATAAGTATGATCTCATCTTTCTTGATCCCCCGACATTTTCAAATACAAAAAAAACAGGATCCAACTTCGATGTACAGAAAGATCATACAGACCTGATTCTTACAGTCGTGAATCTACTTGCTCAAAGTGGTACGATTATATTCTCCAACAATTTTCAGAAGTTTAGAATGGACATGAAGAAACTAAGCCACCTGCAGGTAAAGGAGATTACCTCTTCAACAATTCCGCCTGATTTTGAGAGAAA
>CAZSZQ010000108.1:0-4100 GCA_964610475.1 uncultured Desulfatiglans sp. | reverse complement strand
GCCTTTTTCCTGTTCCCCGTTGCATAAAAAATCGGGACAGATACACTTATGCCTTCAGGAATGTTGTGAAGTGCAACGGCAATGGCAATAGCTATACCCAATGCAGGGTCATGCAGGGCGGCCATGAAGGTTGCCAGACCTTCGGGAAAATTATGTATCGCAATGGCAAGGGCCGTAAAAAGGCCCATTCGCATAAGTCTGATATGGTCAGGGCTGTGATCATGTGTTCCAGGATATCTGTCAGATAAATGTTCACTGGCAGCAGGCGCAGGTGCCAGCGGGCTTTTAACATAGGCCTTTTCTCTCTCTGAATGCACTTCATGGGGGTTTTCTGCTGCGGGTATTAGTTTATCGATAATTCCTATCAAAAGGATTCCGCCAAAAAAGGATGCGGCATTTATCCAGCTCCCCAACCGTTCACCATGCTGGGTAACAAGTATTCCAAGACCTTTAAATAAAATCTCAACAAATGAAACATAAAGCATAACACCGGCTGAGAAACCGGTTGCTATTGAAAGAAAGCGGTAGTTGTCCTTTTTGGCAAAAAATGCAATTACGCTCCCTATGCCTGTGGCCATACCGGCGAAGACTGTCAATCCCAATGCTATAATTACATTATTCATTCTTTATCGTTTTCAGAAAGCCATTTTATCAAAGCATTTTCAATCTGATGCCGTATTCAATCTCTTTTCCTGTTGTTAAATTAAGCATATTTATTTTTAAAAGAGGCATCTGACAGAAAGGTAGAAAATATTTTTTAAGATAAAAAAGATATTACAGGAGGGCAGCTTAATCTCCTGCAATATCTTTTTATCAAATGTCCATTTTGGGGGAGTCAGTAAAAATAAAAGAAGTTACTTTTTCCCTGTTTTTTGCCTAATCAGACCTATCACAATAATACAACCAAGAACAAGCATAATAACGCATAAATATGCGGCAACTGAAGTTCCTAATACTGATGGCATAAAAACCCTCCTTATCTATCTTACCATTTTTGACCGGGATGTGTAATCCGCCAGATAATATAAATTATAAGAGCCATTCCCATAGTGAGAACAAGCTGAATTAAAAATACTTTCAAAGGCCATACCATATTATATCTCCTCTTTAAAAAATGATTGTTTTCAGAATATACCGATGCATTTTATTTATTATCAGCCTGTTTCATCTGACGTAAATACCCGGGTTTTCCGGGAAGTAAAATGTTAAAAACAATTCCAAAAATAATTGTAGCAAAAATAGAAGCATATACATTTGAATTCATGCGCTCAGGCAGCCAGATCAGGTTGGGTGCAAAGGTCCAAATAAAATTTGCTGCGTAACCCGCCAGCATAGTAATCCATGCAGCACCCTTGCTGACCTTCCACATCATTCCGATCAGATATACCCCAAATACCGGGATACCAAAGGAAAATGCCCAGAAGAAAATACCCATGATGCTCTGCGTCCCTATTTTTAAAGCGGGGAGAATCACCAGTCCAGCACAAACGATAATCATAATCCTTGTCAGAATCAGAAATGTCTTGTCACTCATACCGGGATTGACGGCCTTTTTGAAGATGTCGTGAACAATCATGTGTGATGAAGCCAGAATAAGCTGTGCAGTAGTTGAAAGGGTTGCAGACAAAAGCGCTATCATAAGAATGCCAACCATCCAGGGGGGAAGTGCGGTTAATGCAAGTTTCGGTACGACAAGTTTTGCACCAACAGCCGCTACGGCAGGAATGGTCATGCCTACCAGTCCAAGGACAACCCATGGATATGTAACCATACTGTTTATAAAGGAGGCATAGAAAATGCCTTTTCTGATATCTGATTCTGATTTTGCCAGAAGCAACGGCTGGTATTGGGCTTGAGAAGCGCTGCACATGAACACGAGAAGAAAGAAACAGGGTATCATAAAACCTAATGTCACATCGGGGGTAAAATTTAGAATATCCAGTTTCCCTGCTGCCCCTTCTTTAATATAAAAATCAGCTACTGCTTCCCAGCCTCCGCGCCCTGCAAGCCATATACCGGTTGCAATAACTGCTGCGAATGAACCCAGGATCAGCATTATGGCGTTAAACATGTTCATCCAAGCTACCTGCATAAGACCGGCTACAATAATATAGATAATTGTAAAGCCGACAGCCAACCAAATACAGGTTGTGAACTGGATTGTTTCTCCTCCCAGGGCATAAAAGGCCGCTGAAGTTGCCAATATCTCAGCAATACAGATACCTATCAATTGGACAGGAAAAACCGCGGCTATGAGCCATCCGATGTTTTCACCAAAAATTTTGCCCATGCCTTCAGGAAAGGTCTGAACCTTTAGCTGACGGAACCAGGGGCCGAACCAGAGCATAAAGAGCGGGACAAATATACCCCCTGCAATAATCCCCCACCATAAAACCGCTGCACCCATTCCGGCCTGTGCTTCCCACAGGTTGAGAGTATGCCCGCTACCCAGAGGGGCAAGGACAAATGCGGCGGTTACCAGAGGCCAGGCAAATGTCCTGCTCCCTGTTACAAGATCAGTGCCTGATTTTACCTTTCTGCCGAGAAAGACGCTTGTGCCGATACTTAAGATAAGGAAATATCCAATCGCGATTATAAGAGATGTAGACATTCAATACCCTCCTTAATGAAGAAGTGTGTTACTTTAAACAAATAGACTGGTAAGAAATATAGCGTGTTATTCTGTATCTCAACACAGATTCTTTGTCAACCTTGATATAACTCGATATATCTTTTTACTGTCCTCCGGTCGAGATTTATCCGGCGGGCTACCTCTTCATAGGTTCCGTACCTTTCATAGAGGAGTGAGCAATATCCGCTTAAAAGTTTCTGTGAGTCGAGGTTCCGGGATTCTATACCTTTTAGAAGCATCTCTTTTATACCATTGTCAGACAGTATATTTTCTCCCTTGTATTCTCTTGTAAGCATTATCCTGCGTGCGGCCTGCTCAAGTTCGCGTACATTTCCGGGCCAGGGATAGTTACTCCCGGGGCTTTTTTCAAGGGATTCCAGTACGAGCGAAACCAGTTCTTCTGATTCCTCGCCGGTAAGCCGTTCTATTATTCTGTCAAGTATAAGGCGCAACTCATCAGGATTCTGCTGAATACGTTCAAACAGGGATGGCACGATAATGCAGTCGGAGCAGAGCCTGTAATAAAAATCGCCTCTGAACAGGCCGCTGCCCCTTAACTCTGTGATGGATTTATTGGTCGCAGCAATCACCCTTCCGTTAAACCGGAGTATTTCATGGCTCCCTACCGGGCTGAAGGTACGATCCTGAAGAAGCTGTAACAGCTTTAATTGAACAGTAAGAGAAACATCGCCGATCTCATCCAGCAGTATTGAACCGTGGGGGGTGCATCTTGAAAAAATTCCATCATGCTGATTAATGGCTCCTGTAAATGCCCCTTTTTTATGACCGAAAAGCTCTGATTCTAAAAGTGACTCAGGATACAGGGAAAGATTGATAGAGATAAAACTGCTCATGAAACTGTCATTAAACACATTTTTATCAGGGTTGTATGGTATAAAACCTGACCTGCCTATTGCAGCGGCAGCAGTTCCCTTACCTGTGCCTGTATCGCCAAGGATCATGGTGGAAAAGTCTTCCATCCTGTTCATAAGAAAGTGTTCATAGAGTCGGATATCATATGTAAATACATTGTTCCATAAATGCCTTTTCAGGTCCCTCATGCAGGGGCTCTGGCCAATAAGCGCCTTATCAATAAAATAATAGGCCCTTTTCAACTGGTAAAGTATTGCAAAGAATCTACGTGCATCATCAGGGCTGAAGCCCCTTTTAATAAACAGTGCCATTGCATCTTTACCAAAAGGAACATGGCTGGTAGATTCCCCGGCCTTTATCTGTTTTGTAATCAGGTCATCAAAGTTATTGGTAAAAAGGAAGAAGATCTCAAACAGAAAAGCGCTCTGCATCATGATCCTGTCATCACCGCTGTAGAGAGAAATGTCTGCTCTGCCTTCTCTTTCAAGTATGCCTACCCGATCCCTTAATTTTTCAAGCACACACTGGAGCCGCTCATCTATAGATATATTGGGCGGGCATTCTGCAATCCTGATATCCAGTTCTGCCCTTTCAT
>CAZSZQ010000107.1:0-12267 GCA_964610475.1 uncultured Desulfatiglans sp. | reverse complement strand
TGTCATCAAAAACGTCCTTTATCAGTTCTGATGAAGATCTTCCTTCTGTAACTTTATCATACATACCCAGTTTCTTTGCAATTTCTAAAACAGCCTCATAGTTGGTTTTTGCCTCTCCAATCGCAGGAATGGCCTCCTCCATACGCACCAGACTCTGAAAGCTTTCGCCGTCTCTTAAGCATGGTGAAATATCGTCTGTCTCTATGGTGGTTTTAATTGGCAGGATAATGTCCGCGAAAAGGGAGTCATTCTCCAGCCAGGGGGCCTGGGCAAGAATAAACTCAATCTTGGGGCTCCTTGCTGTTTCAGCAATATGGTGGCCGTGGCCCCAGCATGTGATTCGGCAGGGAGTATCAGTCCAAATCATCTTTATCTCAGTACCGCCTTCCTTTTTGGATATAGGGAATGTGTACTTGACAAACTGATCGGCAGTTGGGACTTCAATACCCCCGGTACCCCAGAAATTAATCGGAGGATTGTTGATAGCCTCTTCTATAAGTGTCTTTGGAATCATCTGCTTGCCCCATGCCTTTGGTGTTAAACTGTGGGGTTTTAAAAGCCTGTCACCGTATTTGCTGCCTTTCAGCCTCTCAAACATCGCCATATGACCTCCGGTTTTCGGGGTGACAATGTTCCTGGGCATCCCCTGATAGACAATCTGGGTCTGGTGAACACCCGGTTTTCCCAATCCCTGCATTCCAAGGAGGATAACCTCAAACCTTGCCGGTTCATGGGACAGTGGCCCTCTTATCATACCGCCACCGAAGTAGTGGCCTATGGTGGTGGCCTTACTGGCAAAATCTCTCGCAAGGGCCTTTATGGTCCATTCGGGAACTCCACACTTGGGTGATGCCCATTCTGGTGTTTTTGGCACGCCGTCCACCTTTCCCATGACATATGCCTTTACCTTATCAAAACCGACAACATGAGTATCAACATACGCCTTGTCATAGGTATCTTCCTTGATCCAGGTGTAAATAATGGCGAGCTGAAGTGCGGCATCCGTATTAGGGAGTACCGGAATCCATTTATCCGCGTGAATGGCTGCCGCATAGTTCAGATCAGGGCAGATATAGACCTGTCTGATCCCGATCTCTTTCCAGAACCGGACTACATTACTTGCATACTGTCCCCTGAAACCCCAGGGTGTTGTTTCCGGGTCACCTCCCCATACCAGAAGCAATTCTGTATTCTCACTGATATCTTTAACCAGATTGTTGGCCGGGCTCATCATCCCTATCAGGCCGGAGCCCCAGATATGCTTTGAACCCCAGTACCAGCCCTCCCATGAATCAGGGTTCCTGACCTGCTGGGTAAATCCGCCCATCTTGTCAAGGAGCAGAGAGGATGAACCGTGTGTGGCATGAACAAACATGCATTCGCCGTGGCCGTCTCCCTGGATCAGGATGGCCAGTGGTCCGTATTTCTTGTGTATCCTCTTTATCTCTCCGGCGATGATCTCCGCTGCTTCATCCCATGAGATCCTGACAAACTTGCTCTTTCCCCTGTTCTGGGTATTGCGGTCACCATCCGGATCCCAGTCAACCCTCTTTAAAGGATATTTTATCCTGTTCGGTGAATATACCCGTTTTTTATAAGCCAGGCTCCAGGGAGCCGGAAGCGCCTTCATCATGGGTTCCAGCGTCTTTCCATTCTTGGTGATTTTCCAGGGATTGAATGTTTTTGAATCGTACTTGGAATCAAAATGGAGGGGTCTTATTCTTAGTATCTTTCCATTTTTAACATCAACCGCACAGGGAACTGCCCCGTAAATCCCTCCGCTGAGTCCGAGGGCCTTGTATACCGTTTTGTCGGCCTTACTCGCCAATGGATCTTTTACTCTCTTTTCTTTTGATTTTTTTCCTGACATAACACCTCCCTATGACTAAATATTATATTTGCAAATGCCATCCCTATATTTATTTTGTGTCTATCCAGAAACTGTCATTTTTGGATTCAAGCGTTCAGCCATCAGCGTTCAGTTTTCAGAAAAAGGCATTTAAAACGAAGAGTTAGCTGACGGCTAATAGCTGAGTGCTGAAAGCTCCATCCAGAATTTGTCTCTTTCTGGATGGACACTATTTCATAAATTATGTATGTTCTGAATGAACCGATCAGCGTCCTCCTCCAGGCATCCCTCCGCCTCCAAAACCGCCCATACCGCCTCCGAGGCTGCGTTTCAGTTTGAGTTCATCGCCGGAAAGGGTTCCTGTCCATTTCATAGTAAAACTTTGTTCACCCATCTTGCGTTCATAGGAAAAAGAGATGTTGTCTCCTTCTATTGTTCCATCCTTAATCTCAATTGCCCCGGGCATTTGTGTATTCTCGATGGTGCCTGTGAGTCTGGAGCCATCAACCTTGAAATCAAACTTTAAATTGTTGTCACCATCCTTTGCGATCCACTTGCCTGCGATACCCTTTGATGAACTCCCGCCATTCTCTCTTGTTGCCGCAAACTCGGAATTGACCCCTCCACCGGGTGCACCGGCCACCGACATTGGGCCACGTCCCATTTCTGGCATTCCCATGCCCATACTGACCGGTTGGGTGCCGTCATATTCTCCGATAGAGGGAGGAGGAGTAACTGATCCTGCTGGTTTAAACAGCATCTGGGCGAACAGATACAGATTATTATCCCATACAGGGACTTCATGCACCCCGGAATCAAGATACCATACATGATTAATTTTTGCCTCATCCAGGGCCTTGTGGAGGTTCCAGCTTCCCGTGATCAGGTTGTCCTTGTCCCCGCAGCCTATCCAGAGCAGGCTCAGTTTTTCTTTGGCATTCTGGATCTTGGGTACGAGAACAGTGGGCGGTTGCAGGTTGGGTGCAGAGGAGAATCCTCCTACCCATGCAAATTTGTCTATGTTGTTGATGCCGAAATTAAGCCCCTGACCTCCTCCCATGGAAAGGCCTGAAAGCGCCTGGTGATCCCTGCTGGTGTTTACAGAATAATGTGATTCAATATAGGGCATCAGATCTTTAAGTAAATCCGGTTCAAGGTTGGCGTAGTAATTAAAATCCGCCATGAAATTACCTGAAGGGGGCTCTGCTGTGGCACGTCCGTTAGGCATTACAATGATCATTGGCACAGCCTTTTTATCAGCGATCAGGTTGTCGAGGATGTTATTGGCTGAGCACAGGGTTGTCCAGTGGGTCTCATTACCGCCGATACCATGCATCAGATAGAGAACCGGATATTTTTTACCGGGATCATAGTTGGGAGGGGTGTAGACAACGGCTTTGCGATCAACCCCTATACTCTTTGAATTGTAGGTTATAGTCTCCAGCTTGCCTTTCGGGATATCCGGTCTGACTTTATTAAAGTCGGCCGGCGCATGACCGGGCAAAACAAGGGCCGCACAGGTTACCTGACTTCCGATTGTTATTTGAAACAACAGTGCTATGAACAGGCAGATCGCCAGAAGCCCATAACTCAATTTTATTGAACGTTTCATGGAAAGCCTCCTTTACCAATTTGATAATATGATGAATAAAATGTATATCGAAAATCCAATTTAAGCGGGGGCTCCTGCCCGAATCTGAGATACCAGTAATTTTATTGCACCGGAACCGCAACTAATGTATATAGGTATACAAAAGTCTAAATTGTGTCAATAAATTTATCTGTGGTGAAAAAAGGGGTTTTTTCTTGAATAATTTAAAAGCAGGGACACCGGTAACGATCTGGAACCGTAATTTTATATGCATATTATTAATATCATTTACGCTTGGCATTTCACATTTTTCAATAAATCCTCTTATTGCATCCTATGCTTTTCATCTGGGTGCCAGTGCCTATCTTACAGGGTTGGTTTTAGGAATTTTTTTTGGTGTCGCGTTCGCAATGAGACCTGTTGCCGGCCCTGTTCTCACATGGTTTGACAAACGAAAACTGATGATACTGGTATTTATTATCAATGGAGCAGCAAATATCGGTTATGCATTCTTTGACAATATATCAGGGTTTATTGCCTTCAGGCTGATTCACGGGCTCCAATACGCCCTTGTTGGAACCCTTACAATGACCCTGGCAGGGGACAGCCTGCCAAAAGAGAAAATGGCCTCCGGTATGGGTATTTACGGACTCAGTTCATCACTCAGTATGGCAATAGCACCAACCCTGGGATTGAGTATTCTTAATTACGGGACCCATTTAAAAAATGAAAGCTTCGGTTTTATCTGTATATTTATTTTTGGCATTATAATCAGTATGTTGGGTTTTATTCCGGCTTTTATGCTTTTACCTGACAGAAAGACAAAGGAAGATATATCAAGCACGGGAGCGTGGTATAAGAATATAGCTTCTGTTCATGCGATTCCCATGGCAGCAATTATGTTTTTTATTTATCTGGGATGGTCGTTATATAATGTGTATATTGTAGAATATGCAAAAGAGCTGAGGATATCAGGAATCAGTTCATTTTATACTGTGCTGGCCCTTGTTCTTCTAGTTGTAAGACCGGTGAGCGGATATCTTACCGACAAATTTGGATTAGCCAGAGTTTTTCCGCCTGCCCTGCTGATAACAGCCTCTTCATTTATAATAATTGGATACGCCGGATCAATCGGTACGATGCTCACAGGAGCGGCAATAGCAGCTATAGGGTTTGGTTCATTTCAACCTGCTGTCTATTCCATGTGCATATTGTCCGAAACACCCTTAAAGCGCAGTGTTGCCAGCAATACCCTCTTTATAGGGATAGATATAGGGTTATTTCTCGGTCCTATTCTCGGCAGTATTGTTTATGAAATTTATGATTATTCAATTATGTTTAAATCTGCTTCACTTGTGGTCTTAATCGCTCTCATTGTTTTTTTCCTGCTGCTGCCGTCTTATTATAGCAGACGCAGGGTGCTGGAGGCGATGGACAAAGGACAGGTCCCGGTATAATTTCAGGGAGGAGAGGAAGACATGGAACCCGCAGTAAAAATCAATGAAAACCTGCTCAAGGAAATCGACAGGACTTCTTTGAACGATAAACGTATTCGCTGGAAGGCTGCCGTAAAGAAGGCCCCCTACAAAGTACATGTTGACCGGCAGAAATTTGCTGCTGAGTCATGGAAACAGACGGAAGGCGAGGATATCGAGATCCGCAGGGCAAAACTCTTTGAGCATGTTATAAAAAACATTGAAATAAGTATTCTGGATTTCGACTGTATAGCGGGTCGTATGGGACCCTCAGTCATCGGGGCCTATACGGCTATGGATATCTGCGGCGACTACCTGGAAGGCCTCTGGGATGAGGGAGGAAGTATCAGTTTTTCCATGCACGATAAGTCATCCATGACCCCGGAAGAACTGGAAATACTCCGGGATGCAGCCCGTGTCTTTGGAGGAAAGACCGTTGCCGACATGGGTAACAAAGTGATGGAGGATGTGCTCGGCAGCTGGCCCCGGGATGCACTGGAAGCCCGGTTGAAAGATCCTCAACTGAATTCCGGCAACTTTGGCAACTCTACGAACACCATAGATTTTGAAAAAATAATTAACAAAGGGCTGAAATACTTTATCGCAGAAGCCAGGGGGCATATTGACGATTTCATTTCCAACCGGGAGCAGGGACCGGACAGGTTATACTTCTGGAAGGCATCCATAATTGTTGCACAGGCCTGCATCCATCTGTCACACAGATATGCCGCACTTGCACGACAAATGGCTGAAATCGAACCGGATACCATACGGAAGGCCGAACTGCTCGACATCGCTGAAACCTGTGAACACGTCCCGGAGAACCCTGCCCGTAACTTTCGAGAAGCGCTACAGTCCATGTCAATAGTGGGGATCTGCAAGGGCATAGAGCATCCAATGCATAATCATCCACAGTGGGGGAGGGCTGATCTGTTTCTTTATCCCTATTTCATCAGGGATATCAGGAATGGAACAATCTCCATGGATAAGGCTGTGAATATGCTTGCAGAGCTGATCGGACGCTGGGGCACCCAGATGTACGTCGATGCGGGATTACACAGGGAAACCCACCAGATCACCTTTGCAATCAACAGTATCAATCTGGGAGGTGTTACAATTGACGGTAAAGAGGGGTCCAACGAACTGAGTTATCTTTTCCTTCATGCAGTGGGCCTCCTGAAGCAGTCATCACCCACAGTAATGATCAGGTGGAATCCATATACTCCGGACTGGCTGATGCGTAAAGCGATCAGTACCAATATCATCTGCGGCGGAGGAATCCCTCTGTTTGAGAACGAGGAAGGCATTATTAATCTATATGTAAGAGACGGTGTACCGCTGGAAGAGGCACGCACCTGGATAGGACGGGGATGTGTATGGCCGGCGCTTCCCCAGAGGTCAGAATACAAGAGCGGGGCTGCCGGTTTCAACAACGCAGCAATACTCCACCTCGTACTGCACAACGGGGTTGCAATTACAGGCAAGAAACTCGGGCTTACTACCGGCGATCCCAGAAACTTCAAAACCTTTGAGGAACTGTGGGATGCCTTTGCAGCACAGCATCGTTTTATAATGCACCGGACCCTGTGGCTTGCCAACCTTGTAAGGGATATACAGGCAAAGTATCTGAGGCTGCCCTTCCTGTCCACGGTTTCACTGCAATGCTGCATGGACAAAGGTTATGACACCATGGTTCCGACTACCCTGTCCGAGTTCGGTATTACGGACAGGGCCATCATTGATACCGCCGATTCACTGATTGCCATTAAAAAACTGGTCTTTGATGACAAAAAACTGACCATGTCGGATCTACTGGATGCCCTGGACAGCAATTTTGAAGGCGATAGAGGCGCAGAGATAGAAAAAATGTGTCTGGATTCTCCCAAATTCGGGAACGATATCGACGAAGTCGACATGCTTGCAAGAAAAGTCAGCATATTGTCCACTGATTCAGTTACCAGCTGGGATAATTCTCCCTATCCCCGCTTTATATCCCTCAGGGAAGGTCTTTCCTGGCATTATTTTGCGGGTCGCGGAGTGGGCGCGCTTCCCAGCGGCAGAAAAGCCCTGGAACCGCTCAATGACGGTTCGGCCTCTCCCATGCGCGGTATGGATAAGAAAGGTCCCACAGCAGTACTCCGCTCGGTTCTGAAGGCAGGCTTTGGTGATCATTCCTATGTTCAGGCCCTTAACCAGAAGTTTCCCAGGAGCATGTTGAATTCCGATGACAGTATTGATAAACTGGTGGCCTATACAAACGCGTTCCTTGGTGCGGGCGGCACCCATATTCAGTACAACCTGGTTGACGCAGAAGAAATGAAAGAAGCCCAGGTGAAACCTGAAGAGCACAGGGACCTGATTGTACGTGTCGGCGGATTCAGCGCATATTTTGTACAGCTCAGTCAGCAGATTCAGGATGATGTCATCGGTAGAAGCGAACACATACTTTGATCATCACCTGAATTTCTGCATGTGACCGGGGCTGTTCCATTAAAATTACAGGGAGGATAACTTAATGAAAAGTATCGTGATATACCACTCATGGACTGGAAACACAAAACAGATAGCAGAGGCAATACGCTCCGGTATCAAAGAGATCTTTGACGAATGTGATATCACCCCTATGAAGGATGTGGATGTCAATAAATTAAAAGAATATGATTTGATCGGTCTGGGTTCCTTTGTACAGACTTTTCAGGAGCCTGCCCCTGTAACTGATTTCATCCATGCCATGCCTGATTTAAAGGGCAGATATGGTTTTGGTTTCTGCACACACGGCACATGCGCTGGCAGTTTCATAGTCAGGATGGTTACCGGCTTAATGGGAAAGGGGCTTACTATTACCGGTTGGAATGACTGGTATGGAGGAGGCTTTATACCGCTGATGCCCAAACCCTATTATACCGACGGTCACCCGGACGAAATTGACTTGGAAGAGGCCAGGGAGTTCGGCATGCAAATCGCCATGCGCAGCCGGAAGATAGCCAGTGGCGAAACTCAGCTTATACCCGAGTTACCGGACAGGGAAGAATACGATAAACTTTACGGGGCAGTGATGGATCTGGGTGGAAGAGAAGGTATGGCAGATTTGGTGAAGCTGAAACCCGTACATAATGCTGATAAATGCCTTTATCCCAAATGTACAAAATGCATGGATAGCTGCCCCACCAAAAGCATTGACCTCTCCAGGTCAAAAACGATTAACTACAACACCTGCGGCCCCTGCCTTGTATGGTTCTGTGAGCAGCTCTGTCCTTCAGGCGCCATGGAGGTAAACTGGGAGATTGCGGATAATATAATGGAAACAATGACGTCAATATTTAAAAAGCTCGCGGAACCAATGGAAGAGTATAAGGATCTGCGCCGATTCAGAAGCCTGATAACACAGGAAGAAGGAAGCGGCACGCCTTTATATAAGAGAAAAAGACGTCCAAAGCTGATTATCCGCGATGGGGTTATAAGAGAAAATAAAGATCGGCAATGATTATCATGGGCTTTTAACATGTTCTATAATTGCATAGGGAGGTTGACTATATGACTAACTGGCATGATTTTGTTGACAGGGAAGGGACAACTCCTCCATGGCCTTACACTGTGGAGTACGATAAAGAGAATGAGATTGAAACCGATGTCCTTATAATAGGCGGCGGCATTGCGGGATGCTGGGCCGCCATCAGCGCTGCCAGAAAGGGGGTAAGGGTGGCGCTGGTGGAAAAGGGTGATACAGTGAGGAGCGGTGCAGGCGGCCCGGGTTGTGATCACTGGGGCCAGTGCCCTGCCAATCCCCATAGCAAAGTTGACCCTGATGAATGGGCCAGAATAATTGCAGAACACCCGGGAACCATGGCGGAGGTGCCAAAACACACCCCGGAAGTTTCCTACGGCAACGGTATCGGGAGCCAGATCCAGTGCCGTGAGAGCTACGATACCCTCCTTGAAATGGAGCAGATGGGCGGTCAGATCAGGGATATTAATGACGAATATGTAGGCGCCGAGGGCAGATATGACGACACCAAATTCATGATTTCTCCCCGCACCAGCCCTGATCATGCCAATGAGATTGTTATACGCATATGGGGAACCACATTCAAACCCGCCTTAAAAAAGGAGTGTCAGAGGCTTGGAGTAAGGATTTTCGACCGTGTCATGGTCACAAGCCTGTTGACCGAAGAAGGCAGGCAGGGGGCAAGGGTCATAGGCGCCACAGGGTTTAATAACCGTACAGGCGAATTCATGATTTTCAAATCCAAGGCCGCTGTGCTTGCCGCTGCAGGCGATTTCTACATGTGGATGCTCAATACCGAGCATGCCGGCTGCCGTCAATTTCGTTCCAGAAACGCAACAGGCGACGGACTGGCTATGGCCTGGAACGCAGGGGCAGAGCTTGTTCTGATGGAAAAAACCGTACCCCTCATGCTGGGGACAGGATACAAGCATAACTGGTACGGCGGTGCAGGGGATGCCAGCTATGAAAACCTGCAACTGGTGGATGCCGACGGTAAAAAGCTGCCCTGGCCAACCCAGGGATGGCAGGATGGCGGTGCAATGTTCCCTACCCCTGATGTTATGGCCTCCATCCGAAAGGGAATTTTCAGCGGTCAATGGGCACTGCCCTTTTACGGGAATTTCCCGGGTATGCCGGATATTGAACGGCGTACAACATGGGACCTAATGCTGGGTCAGGAGTCGACCACAAAGGTAATTACCAGTACCTATGAAAGGGCCGGATTTGATCCATCCAGACATCTTCTTCAAAACTATGCATTTATCGAAGGAGAGAATCACTCCCAGTGGCGAACAGCAAGGGGTGGCGGGCCGGTAGTCGACTGGAATCTTAAAACAACTCTGGATGGCCTGTATGCTGCGGGCGAACAGCTTTTTTCCTTTGGTGACCACAGCTTTGCCGCCACAACAGGCAGGTATGCGGGCCGCAAGGCAGCCGACTACTCTACCCAGGTTGCTCAAACTAAAATATGCAGGGCGCAGGTGGATCAGGAAAAGGCGCGCATTTATGGGCCGGTAAAACGCACAGGCGGTATCGAATGGAAGGAGCTGAATGCGGGGATAGCAAGGACCATGCAGTATTTTTGCAGTGAATACAAGACCGAACTCCTTTTTAACATGGGCCTTGACACCCTTAAGGAGATAGAAGAGGTCTTTGTACCGCGGCTCTATGCGCATGATCCTCACAAACTGATGCGCAGCATAGAGGACCTGAGCATGCTGGCACATGCGCAGATGGTGTTGCATGCCTCTCTCGCGCGCAAGGCAAGCAGCAGGCCTCTCAATTTTTACAGGATCGATTACCCGGAGATTGATCCGCCGGAATGGTCCAAATTCGTAACAATAAAACAGGAGAACGGAGAGGTCAAAACGGGCCAACTGCCCCTGAGATACTGGGGTAATATGAAAACCAGTTACGAGGCTCACAACAGGGATTATACCGGGGTCTATAAAGCCAGATAAGGAGATGATGATGACAAAGAAAAAAATAAATGCCCTGCCCAATATCACAACACCGAACACACAGGCTGTCTTCAACCCTGAAATATGTGTCGGGTGCAACCGGTGTGTCGAAGTCTGCCAGGTGGATGTATATATACCCAATCCTGTAAAAGGGAAACCACCTATCATCCTTCATCCCGATGAATGCTGGTATTGCGGCTGCTGCGTCATAGATTGCCCATGTCCGGGTGCTATTAATTTCAACTGGCCTCTGCAGCAGAGAGGTTCATGGAAAGACAAGGTTACTGGCAGGGTGTACAGGGATAATGTTGCCTTTCCATAGGGAGTACTGAAAATGAAAAATAAAAAGATAAAGATGAAGCTCGTAAAAGGCATCAGTCTTATCATGATGTTCTGCGGAGGTCATGCGGTTGCGGATAACCCTCCGAAGACCGGGGAACTGAAGATTATTAATGGTCCGCAAAACGCAGAGGATATCATTCCCATTGGCGACACCCAATGGCTTGTTACATCAGGCATGAACGGGCAGGTTTCAAGGTCTGATATTAACGGCCATATTTACCTTGTTAATCGTAAAGAAAAAACATTTGAGGAATTCTTTCCAGGTAAAAACCCTCTCTTTGACCATGATAAAAAAATATTCGGTGAATGCCCCAGGCCTATTAATCCTGATAAATTTTCATCCCACGGCCTGGCCATTAAAGAAAAGTCACACGGGCTGTTCCGGTTGTATATGACCAGCCATGGAGAAAGGGAGGCCATAGAGGTATTCGATATAAATGTAACAGGCGCCAGACCTGTAATAAGCTGGACAGGCTGCGTACCATTATCAGAAGATATTATGGCAAACAGCGTTGCGATTCTTTCAGACTGGGGATTTGTAACAACCAAATTTCATGATCCGACTGTTCCCGGTTCCATGATGTCAATCATGCAGGAGAAACTCACCGGCGGTGTTCATGAATGGCATCCCGGGGGAGTAGTAAAAGCCATACCGGGTACGGAGCTTTCAGGAGCAAACGGGATCGCAGTATCGCCTGATGACAGATGGGTTTATGTGGCGGCATTTGGTTCTAAGGAGATAATACGCTTTAACCGTACAAAAAGCCCAGTAAATCTGGAAAGAGTCAAAATTGACATAATGCCGGATAATATCCACCGGGGCGATGACGGAATGTTTTACACTGCCGGTAATAACAACGCGCGCGGTACAGGATGGTCTGTATTCAGTATACACCCTGAAACACTGGCAATCAAAAGGGTAACGGGTGTTGATCAGAAGGCACACATGCAGAATGCCAGTTCTGCTGTTCCGGTTGATGGAGATATATGGGTGGGGACATTTTCTGGTGACAGGATAGGTTATTTGCCCAGACCTTAATATTGTTTTTTATATGATTATTTAACACAGAGAGATTTATGGTTGAAACACAGTTATGGAACAGATAACTCACGGGCCTGTTATCACCGCCGCCCTTCCGGGCATTTATGATTTTTTTGGTAAACATTCAAAGTAATTGGTTTTAATATGTCTATCCCTGGTCGAAGGCTGGGGATTAAGCATCAAATAATAAAAAAGGAGACTGACATGAACAGATATTTATCAACGATTTTCATCGGGCTTCTGGCTGTTATAACTGTCCCGGCTCTAACAATGGCTCAGGGGGTGGTTAGCGCAGACCAGAATAAGCCGGAATCTCAATTTGAAGTCTTGAGCCCCTGGGCAGACGCAGACCCGATTCCGCAGCGTGGAATCTCTCCCAGGCTCGATAGCCTCGCAGGAAAAAAGATCGGGTTATACGTCAACACTAAACGTGCAGCCATGCCCATGGCAAAATCAGTCGATAAGAGACTGAAGGAGATGTACCCGGATATCCAGACAATCA
>CAZSZQ010000106.1:0-12316 GCA_964610475.1 uncultured Desulfatiglans sp. | reverse complement strand
ACAACCTGTAAAACACCATTGTTATAGGAGGCCTTTACCTTTGAAAGGACTATTCTTCTGGGTATGGGAATTGACCTTGAAAAGGCTCCGTACCGCCTTTCGATCCTGTGGTGATTCTCGTCTTCACTCACATTTTCCTGTCTTATTTCACCTTCAATAGTTAAGATATTGTCAGTAATATCTATCTCGATTTCATTGGGGTTTATTCCTGGGATTTCAGCCTTTAGAATAAGCTCCTGATCGGTTTCAACAAGATCATATTTTGGTCTTTTTAAAGCGACTCCGGTAGAAGAAACCGGCCTGAATTCCCCAAGCACGCTTTCCAGCATGCGGTCCATATCCTTTCGTAATTTGCTGATTTGCTGCCTTTTCCATATCACCAATTCAGGCATTATTATTCCTCCTTTTTCCAGTATGGATTTACAAGATCCTCAAATATTGCAAGCGCAGCCTCTGAACCATGACCCGCGGCAGTCACGATCTGTTTAAATCCGCCTTCAACATCCCCTGCAGAATATACCCCCCTGATGTTTGTTCTGTGCCGTGAGTCGTGTTTGATATAACCGTCGCTGGTGAGCGCCGCACCGATTTCTCTGGCTAGCTCAACCGATGGACTATATCCTATGGCAATAAACAGCCCATCAATTTTCATGGCGCTTTTCATATTTTTTTTATTATCCCTGAGAATAATTTCTTCAACCTTTCCGGCGCCTTTTATCTCCTCTATCTCGGTGTTGTAAATAACAGGGATTCCGGCTGCCTCAAGGGATTTTAAAAGATGCTCCTGCGCCCTTAACCGGTCTCTTCGGTGAACAATGGTTACATCAACGCCTATGTTCTTCAAATGAAGCGCCTCTGTAACTGCACTGTCTCCTCCGCCGGCCATTACCACCTTTTTACCCTTAAAGATGGGGCCGTCACATGTGCTGCAGTAGCTAATACCCCGGCCTGAAAGGCTGTTTTCTCCCGGAACATTCAGGTGTCTGTATACTGCTCCTGTTGCGAGCAGTACGGTCTTTGTTTTAAAACGGCGTCTGTTGGTCAAAACAACAATCTGTTCTCCTGGGATTATCTTAACCACTTCTTCCCCCGGAAAAATTTTTACGTATTCAAGGGCATGGGAGACCATAAGGTCAACCAGGGCCTTCCCTCCAATCTGGGTAAGGCCGGGAAAGTTTTCTACTGTGGGCGTGGTCGCCACCTGACCGCCAAGGGTGCCACGTTCGATGATTGCAGTATTTAGACCTGCCCTTGCCCCGTATATACCGGCTGTAAGGCCGGCAGGGCCGCCTCCAACGATAACAAGATCAGCCTCCACCTCCTCTGCATCGGTTTCAGGGATATAGACATTCTGCTGCTCCAGCCTTTCGAGTGAAACAAGAAAGAGTTCCTCCGGTTGTGCTCCCATTGCTATGAGTTTTTCATTTGCATAGACCTGAGGCACACTCTGTGCCCCGTATTTTTTTGCCAGTTCCTGGTTTGCCTGGATATCTATTATTTCCACTGAAATAATGTCAGGCCTGATTATGGCTGCCTTAAGCGCATTTACCGCCTGCTGGGGGCAGTATGGACATGTGGGGCTCACAAAGACCTTGATTTCACGCTTATCCTTTATTCTTGTGATGACTTTTCGTGATTCACTTCCCATACCGGTCTCACCGTAGCCAATCATCATAACCGCCTCGGCAAAGGTCCTGGTCTCTTCACCAATGGGCGCCCCATACCACCTTATATTGTAATGGTCGGGATCTATCAAAATGGTGGGAGAATATTTTATATCTCTTTCTTTTGCCTCTTTGTGGCTTATATCAAATTCACGCAGATCAATCCTTGATGTAAGCTCCCTGAATGCCCTTATTACCTTTCGGATTCCTTCACTGAATACATCATTAACCCCTTTTGAGGTAAAAAGAATCAGCGGAATATTATTTGGTATGTTTTTATAGAGGTCCTTTATTTTATTCTGCACATGGTCGAGATCGTACTCATGGGTCTTGCCGTTGTTATCTTTCATGACCATTTCCCCTTGTTAAAATTAATGTTTTATCAAGGCAACAGGCAGCATTTTAACATTCACCTGCCTATCGTCCAAGAGAAAAGTTATATAAACTCAGGGATTATATACGACCTTTAGTCCCGGCGCTCTTATTTTTTTAAAAACATATCCGCACCGCATCCTGCAAGGTTTGGCTTTTTTTAAAAAAAAGAGCGCCTCCTTCTGTGCCTAAAATACGCTACTATACATAAGCCGGCTAGGGCATGGTTTGAAAAGCAATGAGATCACCGTCTTTACCTGAAAAGATTGATAAGGATCGAGTGAATCCTTGACAGTTGTGTCTAGCCGGTTTAATTTCTGCATAAGAAAAATGTCATTGAAAGGTAATCTTATGCTCAAATCCATCTCTAACAAGAGTGCAAAAAAGATCTTTGATAAAAAACGCAATCTCCTTGGAAGGGGTCTTTCCTATGCCGAAAAGATTATGTTTTTGCATCAGGCGGAAGAACAGCATAATACTCACCTTAGACCCGGCAAAGATATAATCAAACTATATCCCGGCCGTGTTGCCATGCAGGATGCAACCGCACAAATGGCAATGCTTCAGTTCATACAGGCGCAAAGAACCTCAACAAGCGTTGATGCAACCATACACTGTGATCACCTGATAGTAGCTGAAAAAGGAAATAGTCATGATCTCTCTAACGCTGTTACAGAACATAGCGAAATTTATGATTTTCTATCTTCTGCGGCCCTTAAATACAATATAGGGTTCTGGGGGCCAGGTTCGGGGATTATCCATCAGGTGCTGCTTGAAAATTATGTCATGCCCGGGCTTCTTATGATAGGGACGGATTCACACACACCAAACGCAGGAGGCCTGGGAGCACTGGCCATTGGCGTGGGCGGCGCAGATGCCGCTGAGGTTATGGCAGGGCTGCCATGGGAAACAACCTATCCCTATATTACCGGTGTAAGGCTTAAGGGTAAGCTTAGGGGTTGGGCCACTGCAAAGGATGTAATACTTACGATCCTGGGGAGGCTTACTGTAAAGGGGGGAACAAACTGCATATTTGAATACTTTGGTGAAGGAGCTCTATCCCTCTCTGTTACACAAAAAGCCACCATAACCAACATGGGTGCCGAACTTGGCGCAACATCATCTGTTTTTGTAAATGATGACACGATGGATACATATTTAAGAAATGTGGGCCGCACAGAAGAGGCAGAACAGCTAAAAGAATTAGCAGATGTTTTAGGTCAGGATGATATATGTCTCACAGCCCCTGAAAATGTGTTCAATACTGTCATAGATATTGATCTTGATGAAATAAGGCCATCCCATTCGGGCCCATTCACACCCGACCGGATAACAAGAGTCGCTGAATTTGAAAATCTCATTATCAAAGAAAAATGGCCTGAGGAGGTATCCGCTGTTCTTATAGGCTCCTGCACCAATTCATCTTATTCAGATCTTTTGGCTGTGGCGGACATACTTCTTCAGGCAAAAGAAAAAGGGACAGGAGTAAAGGTGCCTCTTTTGCTCAGCCCAGGCTCCTTAAGGGTTTATGAAACCATAAAGAGAGACGGCTTTCTTGATATACTTACAGAGGCAGGGGCAACTGTGCTTGCATCAGCTTGCGGGCCATGCATAGGTCAGTGGAACAGAAAGGATATCAAAAAGAGAGAGCCAAATGTCATATTCACCACCTTTAACAGGAATTTTAAGGCCAGAAATGACGGTAACCCTGATACCATTGCTTTTTTGGCATCGCCTGTGCTTGCTGCGGCAATTGCCCTGTCAGGAAAAACAATCTTTAACCCTGAAACAGACAGTCTTATTGGAAAAGACGGTAAAGAGTTTATGCTCAGTGCCCCAAATCCCCCACCCCTTCCTGATAAAGGGCTAGTTAATGCCGCTGAATATTTTGTTCCGCCGAATGCAGCAAAGGGGCATGTTGAAATTAAAATAAACCCTGTTTCAGAGAGGCTTGAGCTGCTCAAACCCTTTGAAAGATGGGATGGAAAGGACTTTATTGATCTACCCATACTCGTAAAGACAAAGGGAAAGACCACCACAGACCATATTTCGCCTGGCGGAAAGTGGCTCAGATACAGGGGGCATATTACCAATATTTCCAAAAACATGCTTATGGGTGCGGTAAATGCCTTTACGAATGAAACAGGGCATGGCACAAACACTTTTACCGGAGAAAAGAGTATCCCCTTTTATAAGCTCGCCCTTTTTTACAGGAAAAATACCGGGGGATTTGTTATAATTGGGGATATAAATTACGGTGAGGGATCAAGCCGCGAGCACGCTGCAATGAGCCCCAGGTTTATGGGGGCAAAGGCGGTAATTGCACGGTCATTTGCCAGGATACATGAGGCCAACCTTAAAAAGCAGGGTATGCTGCCCTTTACCTTTATAGAACCGGAGGATTATGAAAGGATAGATGAGTATGACAGAATAAGCCTTGTGAATCTTGACAAACTCGCGCCCGGAGAGCATTTGAACTCTGTTATAACAAAGCCGGACGGTTCAAAGATAGAGCTCCTGCTCAGGCATACGCTTACACAGGAGCAGATCAATTGGTTCAGGGCAGGGTCGGCCCTGAATGCCTTTATCGATTGATATTCAAAATCTGTAGAGGCATGTTTAGAACCCGTATCTACAAAGCAGCAAACCCTTTAACGCCAGGAATTTTTAACTGGAAATATGACAGAAAAGAAACAAACCACGTTTGAAGAACAACCCTCTTTGTTTGATGACGATTATTACATGACTCTTCCCGTGTGGGAACAGTATGATAATCTGGATGAAATATCAGTAAAAAAGGGAAACGATACCCTAAATAAAAAAACAAAGAGGGTTATCTCTGACCCATCAAACCTTGATAACCTGCTCAAAGAGATATTCCATTTTGACACATTCAGACCCTACCAGAAAAAGGTATGCGAATCAGTGATCAACGGGAAAAACCTGTTGCTGGTAATGCCTACAGGATCGGGTAAATCACTCTGCTATCAGTTGCCCGGCATCGCAAGAGGGGGTACAACCCTTGTTGTCAGTCCTTTAATAGCCCTTATGGAGGATCAGACTGCTTCCTTAAGGGATCGCGGGCTTAATGCCGAGCGCATACACTCCGGCAGGACAAGGCTTCAGTCTCGTACAGTGTGCAGGAGCTACCTTGACGGCAATCTTGATTTTTTATTTATCGCGCCTGAGAGACTGGCAGTTGCAGGATTTCCAGAGATGCTTGCAAAAAGAAAGCCTGTTCTGATTGCCATTGATGAGGCTCATTGCATATCCCAGTGGGGCCATGACTTCAGACCTGATTACCGCCTTTTGGGTGAAAGACTCCCCTTATTAATGCCTTCGCCGGTTATTGCCATGACTGCCACAGCCACGCCAAGGGTGCAGGATGACATCGTAAGGCAGCTTGGTATTCCAGATGCTGAGATGCACATACACGGATTCAGGAGAACCAATATAGCCATAGAGATAATAGAGATTCCCCCTTCGGACAGGACACAGAAAGTAAGGAAAATTCTCGGCGATAAAAACAGCCTTCCTGCTATTGTCTATTCACCAACCCGGCAGAAGGCCGAAGACCTTGCTGAAGATTTAAAAAATATGCTCAGTGTAGAGCCTTATCACGCCGGGATGCCTTCTGAAAAAAGGGATAAGATACAGTCTGACTTTATTTCAGGGGCACTGGATGTGATTGTGGCTACCATTGCATTTGGCATGGGAATAGACAAGCCCGATATAAGGACTGTGATACACACCGCCATGCCCGGCACCCTTGAGGGGTATTATCAGGAGATAGGCCGCGCGGGGAGGGACGGTAAACCATCAAGGGCCATACTGTTACAGTCATACGCAGACAGGCATATCCACACATTCTTCCATGAAAAGAGCTACCCTGAAGAGGGTGTGCTGAACAGGGTATTTAAGAAACTTACTAATGATAAGGTTCCCCTTGAAAAGCTGCGCAAGGAGCTGGATATGGAAGAGGAGGAGTTTGACATTGCAGTGGAAAAACTCTGGATACATGGTGGAGCGAGGGTTACTGCCGGTGATATTATAGAAAAGGGTAAAGGTGGGTGGAATGCCCCTTATCTCAAACAGAGAGAACACAGGCTTAAACAGATCGATGAGATGACCAGGTTTGCAGGATCATTTTCATGCCGCATGCTCTATCTGGTAAACCACTTTGGGGACAGGGAAGATAGTAAAAGGCCATGCGGTATATGTGATCACTGCGCCCCAGTAAAGAGAGCCTCTTTTTTAACACGCATACCTGATAAACTGGAACAGGCATATATGGCAGATACCATGAGTCAGTTGAAATCAGCAGGGAGCCTAAGCACAGGGAGGCTTTATAGCAGTGTCTGCCAGGACGAGAGCTATCCAAGGAATAGTTTTGAAGAGCTGTTAAGGGAACTTTCAAAGGTCGGGCTTATAACAGTAAGCGATGAGAGCTTTGATAAGGATGGAGAGACCATACATTATAAGAGGGCTTCACTTACCCAGGAGGGTTACAGGGTTAACAGGGAGGATATTAGGGCACTCCAAATAACATTAAATCTGCCCCAGGAAAAAAGGAGGCCCGCTCAGTTCAAGATACGGAAACACGGAAGAGGATCAATGCCAGTATCCACAGCAGGGGCCCAAAACAGTGATCTTAATAACAGGCTCAAGGCATGGCGAAACACCCTTGCCAAAAAAAGGGGCATACCCGCATTCAGGATATTCTCCAATAATGTACTCAACAACCTCTGCGCTGACCTCCCCACAACAGAGGATGAGCTGCTCATGGTATCAGGTGTAGGGCCTTACTTTGTTGAAAAGCATGGTAAAAAGGTGATTGAGATAATAAAGGAATATCTCAGGGGAACCTCTGATTAAAGCATATTCTCGGTCCTGCTTATGAGATCTTCCTGGTTGTCATGCCCCAGTTCAACAAAATATGCTGAATAGCCTGCAATACGCACAACAAGGTCGCGGTATTTCTGAGGGTCTGCCTGTGCCTCACGCATGGTGTCGCTGCCCACAATGTTGTACTGGATCTCTGCCCCGCCTTTGCTGAAATATGTCTGGGACATCATGCGGAGTTTTGAAAGCCCTTCCTCATTGCTTACTGCGGTGGGATGTATCTTGAGGTTCACGCATACACCATCCATGAATTTGCTGTGATCATAACAAAGCTCGCTTAAACATACTGCGGTAGGGCCATTTTTATCCCTCCCCTGAACAGGTGATGCTGCATCGGCAATCGGCTCACCGGCCTTTCTTCCGTCAGGCGTCGCCCATGTTGTATAACCCTGGCCAACGTGATCGGCTGCGCTGTAAAGCCCTGATTTGTAGATCTTTGCACGTTCGCTGTGGCACTGCCGGCATACATCGTAATAGGTGTCTATAACCCATTTCATAGTTTCATCAGCATAGGGGTCTGCATTGCCGAAATGAGGCACCTCATGGATAATACGCTGTCTAAGGTCTTCATGGCCCTCCCAGTTTTTAAGAACTGCATCCAGAAGCTCTTTCCCTGTGCAGAGTTTTTTGTCAAAAACCATGTGCCTTATGGCTGTAAGCGAGTCGGCGATGGTTGCAAGTCCTGTTGCCGTACCGCCGTATGAGTTGTATTTGCATCCGCCCCATGTGGCGTCCAGACCTTTTTCCATGCAGCCCTCCATTGATATGGAAAGGCCTGCCTCAGGCGCATTGTACTGGATGATGTATTCCACATAGTTGTCAATGCTCACCTGAAGTTTTAAAACATGCTCAAGTATTCTCCTGTAGGCATTCTTTACATCGTCGAATGATTTCATCTCATAAAGATAACCTGTCTTTACACTGCATTGCTCATTATTAAAGGGGTTGATTCCGTTGTTTATAGCCATATTGAGCACAACCCCGTGATGAATACTTGCATAAGGCGGCGAAATCCCGTTGCATGCTGGGTAGTCATTGCCTGCACCCACTATCTCCTGGCACCCTATTATTACATAATCACGGGCATCTTCCAGAGTAAAGCCGAGTTCTCTGACAAGTCCGGGGATTATCACGTCGTCATTCTGAAACAGCGGAAGACCACCGCATACCATCGATGTCCTTAAGGCAAGGTCCCAGAGATCCTTCGGTGTTTCTTTATGTACCCTCAGGGATATGGTAGGGTCATGTACACGAAGGCGGGCAATAGAATCAAGCACCATGTATGTTATTGGATTTGATGCGTCCTTCCCGGTTTTCGGGTCAATACCCCCTATGGTTGTATGCTGGTAGGTGTTGCCGACACCTACAATGGTAACAAGTTTTCCAAATCCTCCGCCGTAAAAGCAGTTAGCCTTGAGGAAAAAGGCATCAAGGTATTCCTGTGCCTGATCCATTGTTATGCGCCCCGCTTCGAGATCCGCCTTAAGATAGGGCCAGCAGTACTGATCTAATCTCCCAAAGGCAGGGCCGGGAAAGAGTGTCTCGGAATAGAGGTAAAGCTGGTACATCATTGTGAACTGGAGAGCTTCCCATAAGGTGCGGGCAGGGTTTTCGGATATCCAGTTAAGGCCGTCTCCCATCATTATGAGTTCTTTTTTACGGGCTGTATCCTCACAGGATTCGGCTTTTTTATGGCACTCTTCTCCGTATCTCCTGATCAGTATGGAAAGGGCATCACATGAGATTACAGCCGATTTGTAAAAGAGGTATTTCTTCGTCTTATCACCCATGAGGTTTCCGTTGTTATCATCTATCCACGTCTGAGCTTCTTTTCTGATGGCGCCAATGCCTGTGTTGATAAGTTTTTTGTAACCGGGAGACAGATGCCCTGACTGCATCATAATAAGAGGGGCGCCAGTTACGTTTTTGCTCACATTAAGCCTGCACAGCTCATCATAGCCGTCAGGTTGCCATGCATCTGCTATCTTTGTGTATGTACGCTCGTTCCAGTAACTGGAGACACTTTTTAGCTTTTCCACATCCTCAGGGGATATGGTCATCTTTACTATATCTTCTTCAGGGTTGTGATAGAGACCGTCTTCCTCGAGGAGCCATGCACCGGGCTGCGAGGGTTCATTTGAATAGATTTCTGTCTGAATGCCTGTCCATTCCGGGATAAAGGTGCTGCCGAGAAAATACTCACCCCTGTTTGCAACGATTACCTCAAAGTCCTCTATCCTGATCTTTTTCTTTTTGCAGTATTCAAGCATGGCAAGCGGTTTTTTTATAACAGGGATTATATGCTCATACTTTTTATATGCCTCTGTCATAATAAGTGCCCGCTCCGCATCATTTTGAATAACACGGTCGCGTATAAGCTCCCTCATGTACTGGATTCGTGGTGTGATTGGTCTTGACTGGTACATCGGGTAATACTCCAAATTTATTTAATACCTGAAAAATATATTATATTTTTACCGCTTATGAGTCAACAGATTGATAACATATCGATTTTAGAGCTTTTTCCAAGATAATCTTCTATTTATAATAGCCAATTATTTATGCCGATATTATAGGGTCGTAAAATTTTTCGCCCCCGCCAAAATTCTACTTTTTATCCAGTTCTTCCCTCACGGCAATCCCAAGTTTCTCCATTATTACCGGTTTTTTGATAAATGTCCCTGCCCCAAGCCTCTGTGCCTCCCTGACATCATCTGTCTCCGCAAAACCGCTTGCAATTATGGCCCTTTGCCCTGGATGCATCCTGATTATATGTTCATATGTCTCTCTTCCGCTCATGCCAGGTTCCATTATCATATCAAGTATTATCAGGTCTGCCCTGTTTTTTGAAAGATACTCGATAGCCTCCTCGCCGCTTGATACTGTGTAAGGTTTATAACCCAGGTAATCAAGCATGCTTGAGAATATCTCCCGCTGGGTCTTTACATCATCAACTACAAGTACCGTTTCGCCATTTCCTTGATACCCTTTAAGAAAATTAAGATCCCCTGTCTTCTGTTTTGCTTCATGTGTTTCAGGAAAGTACAACTCAAAAGTTGTACCCTTTTCACTGGTCGAGACATCTATATACCCATCATGTTCCTGTACCGAACTCCAGACTATGGCTAGTCCAAGCCCGGTCCCGCTCCGTCCCATATGCTTTTTTGAATAGAACGGCTCAAATATCCTTTCAAGGTCCTTTTGTTCTATGCCCTTGCCGTTATCAGATACAGACAAAACAGCATATTCACCGGGTTTCACAACCTCATACCCCCTTATGCTGCGATCCAGAAATCGGTTTTCTGTTTTTATAACTATTTCCCCATGGCCTTCTATTGCCTCTGCAGCATTAATAACAAGGTTCATCAGGCTTTTACCTATATGTATTGGTGCGCCCTTTATATCATGCAGATTTTCATCAAGCTCCGTCGTTATTTTTATATCAGAATAACATTCCATAAGCCTTTTATTCTCTGCAGAATCAAGATATCGGCGTACCACCCTGTTGAGACTCATTGGCTCTTTTTCTATTGCCACTCCCCTTGCGACCGTCAGCAGATCCTGCACAATTGCAACCGCCCTTTTTCCAGATTCCTGTATAGTTTCAATGGGTTTTCTTAAGCGGCTGTCCTGCGGCAGATCCAATAATAACAGTTCAGGATAACTGACAATACCGGACAATACATTATTCAGATCATGGGCAACACCCCCGGCCATCAGCCCCATCAATTCCATCTTTTTAGAACGGGATCTCTGTTCCTCTAATGTACGCCTTATCTCCTCGGTATTTTTCCGGTCGGTAATATCGAACACAAGGGCTAAAAATAAAGACTCACCACTCAATGTTATTCCGGTTAAATGTATCTCCGCAGGAAAGGTAGAGCCGTCCTTTCGTGTATTTATACTCTCAAAAACATAACTCCCCTTTATTTCAAAATGTCTGCTTACCATCTCCTTCTGCTGGTCTGTATACTCAACAGGATCAATATACCTCAGATTCATATTAAGGAGTTCTTCCCGTTTGTAACCTGTCATTTTACAACCGATATCATTGACAAGGCGGTATTGACCTTTATGATCATGCACAAAAACCCCTACAGGTATTCGTTCAAGGACCGTTCTCAACTGGTCCTCGCTTTCATGAAGTGCCTTTTCCGCTTTGTTTCTCCTGTCTATATCCTCGATCAGCAGTTTGTTTGAATTTTCCAGTTTCAGGGATCTTTCATCAAGCAGATCGAGCAATTGTTTAAATTCGCGTCCAAGAACCCCTATCTCATCATGCCGTGAAGTAAGATCAGGTATTTTTTGAGTGGTTTCCTTGGCTGAAATCACATTATCTTTCAGTTTAAGCACCGGTTTAACAACCAGCCAGTGAATTAAGAGGATCATAACAATAAGGGCGAAGATCATGGTTGCCAAAAAGGAAATCATTGCATAACGTATAGCGGAATAGCCTGTCCGGACAATCTTTCTGGGGCGCTGGGCCTTGAGTAACAGGGCATTTTCACCGGCAATATCAGGCAGGGCAGTAATAATGTTGAGCAGGTCATTGCTCTCTTCTATTTCAATATGGTATGCAAATGTCTTATCCGATAGATTTTGCCTCATGTCCGACTCTGTTGGTATCTCATGTAAAGAAGATCTTTCAATATTGATTTTTATCTGTTCTGATATCTTATTTATCAGGTCATCATCAACCAGGGTGCCCATTATTATGGCGCCCCTGGCCGGCCCTTTTTCTTCTGTTGTTAATATCGGCCTTGAGCTTAATATAAAAAATCCGGCTGGTGTTGAATAGAGCCCTGAAACATGGACATCCTGAAGTGGATTTTTTTTATAATCAAACTTACGAAGGGTATGACTTTCGTTAATGGTTTCTCCCAGGAAGTCTTTGAGTTTTTTATTATCCTCAGGGGAGAGGCCAGATGTGCCACCCCATATAATACGCCCGTCATTCGCTGTAAAATAGAAGATATTAAGCCTGTTGTTTTCCAGGGTTGTTAAAGTCAGGTTTGCTTTTATGTAATTCTCGTTTGAATTCTCTACAAATTCATATGTGTCATCCCACGATGACCAGTCATGAAGCAGCCTGTCCAGTTGCAATACCTCATTATTAAATGCCTCATGTATCCTTTCCGCATCCCTTATGGCATTTTCTCTTTCCAGGGATAAAAAGCTGGGGAATATCATATACTGGCGGATATAAAAATCGACAACTCCAATAATTAAAAAAATTACTACGATAATAATTGCTGATTTAAGTTTTAAGGACATACTTCTTTCCTGCTTATTAAACTTGTTACAATAATACTTCTATCAGGGTATGCTGAATCTTTTTAAAAAATACATGAAATTTGCAATTACCGTTAACTGATAGT
>CAZSZQ010000105.1:0-12363 GCA_964610475.1 uncultured Desulfatiglans sp. | reverse complement strand
GGACAAGGGATATGCTGCCAATTAATGTTGCAATTGTAACACCCTGTGTGCCTCTAAATGCGAGCAGGTTCCTTTTTTCCAGGGATGTGCCGCCCATGATCGCCAGTACATTGAACTGGGAGGTCTGTATAAAATTCATGGAAAGATTAATCATACAGTAGGCAATAAATACAATAATCAGTTTGACTGATAAAGGCATAGCAGATGTGTTTGAGAACATTAATATTATGCCGCAGCAGATAAACCAGCGGGTAGCTGTTATCCATTTGCTGTAATATACCCCTTTTTCCCGAGTTTTCTGTATGATCATGCCGGATATAAGCCCAGCTGCAATGTCAAGGAAACGGGCGATACCGACCACTGACCCTACAAGCGCTGCGCTGATCAGCAGATTATCCGTTAAAAATATATTCATGAATGTCGTAGGCATCAGTAGAAAGAGCATCTCGGAAGTCATATAAAAGGCATAATTAAAAACATCTGAACGGGGAAGTTTGCTGGTGTTATCTGCGGTGCTGCTCATGTATTGGTCTCCTTATTATCAGTAATCAAAAAACATAAAAATCGTTTAATAGATATGGGAAAATCCATATTAAATATCCTCTTCGTTATAAATATTTTTTTACATAGTCCGTCACTGCACAAAATCAACAGGCTGATCACGATTATCTCAATTAATTTTTGTGTTTATTTTTGATCCCTGCAGGTTATCTGTTTTTCTTTCAGGAGGATGTGCCAGTGTCGATTTCTCTGCTATTACCTCCTTAAGCCTGCAAAAGTTCCAACCCGGATCGGTTTGCTTCCATAACCCGTTCTTATAGCTTTCACAGCTGCAAGGTTTTTCAAGAGGATATTCCTCGAGCGGATCGTCTATCAGGTTGTAGAACACACAGTTTTCTGTTTTCGCCTTATCATCGCAGATAACCTTGTATGTTGCATTCCGTGCCCCAACCTCTATGGGGTATCCATCTTTATAGGCATTTACTGTCTCAGCAAGCAGGTAACCTTTATATGGGTCACGCAGGTCCCTTGCGTTCCTGAAAAGTACAGGTATGAGTGAAACGGAGTCGACTTCAACCATACCGTTACCTTCCCTGTTGGGAACCATTCTGGGTACATCAAGTCCGGCCAGTTCCAGGATAGTGGAAAACAGATCAACATTGTGGGCCCACTCATCGCTCTGTGAACCTGCCTTTATGCCTGGCCCGCGTATTGCCATGGAGACCCTGACACCGCTTTCATAAGCAGTGCCCTTGCTGCGTCCCTGTTTGGTGAGATACATATTGTCTATGAATTCCCTTTTGGGGCCAAACATCCATGTTCCGTTATCACCAAGGTAGATGATATAGGTGTTTGTATCCAGCTTGTCAACCGTTTCTACTAACCTGCCTATCATCGTATCCATGGAGTTTGTCATGGCCCTCATAAGAGACTCTGAAGAGCAAGAGCCCACGTTTGCCGAACCGAACCTGCCGTCAGGCCCCATGCATGCTTCCATCTCTTTTCGAGATGTTTCGTCCATGGTGTCCGCATTGGGGATCACCATGGGATTGGGTTCCTGTTTGCCAGTGATATGAGACAGGTTGAATGCGAACCAGACAAACCATGGTTTATCCGGGTTATTCTTTTCCTGGGCAGTGATCCATTTGATGGCATCAGCTGTTTTTACTACCGGGGCATAGGTGGTGGGCCTGATACCCGGAAGAGACCTTACAGGCGCCTTTTCTGTCCGCCATTTGTCAGGGGGTGTGGAGTCATCCTGTACCTGATAGTCCCATTCAAAATATGTGTCAAGGCCGCCGTGGAGATTTCCCTGGAACAGATCAAAACCTGCCTCTTTGGGTTTCATGCCAGGGTATACGCCCAGACCTGCTATGTGCCATTTGCCGAATACAGCGGTACTGTAACCGCCCTTTTCTTTTAAATCCTTTACAAAGGAGTGATGGTTCCGGGAGAGCCAGCCTGTTGGATCAATTACACCTGTCTTGGATGAAAAAAGACCGGTGAGAAGAGATGTCCGTGTGGGAGAGCAAAAGGGCTGTGCCCAGAAATGAGAAAACCTCATGCCACCTTTCGCGAGTGTGTCGAGTGAAGGGGTGGAGGCAGGGCGGCCATTGATCTCTCTGTATTTTGCATGATTATGTCCTGAAGGACCGTACTTGGTTACAAGGCTTTCAATCATACCGGGGTACATGTTGCTTGTAACATCTATGCCTATATCATCACCAATAATAAGGAGAATGTTAGGCTTCTCAGACACGCCTTCTCCGGTTGAGGCATATACAGATATGGATGAAATCAGCGTCAAAGTCAGAAATGAAATCCCTGACAATGCTTTTAATAATATTTTATTACCCAATTGTTTTCCCTCTTTTTTCTCCCCCCACAATGTTTATGTAAACCAGATACCATTTAAGTTTATCGGCCTCAGTAATTACCTTCATTTAAAATGTAAATTGGAATTCAATATTCCACAAACACAATAGTTAATACCGTTGTGGGAAACCGTCGAGTAATTAAACCTGCGACGATTTCCTTTTAACAGGATTTGATCATTTGATATGAACCGTTTTTTTTGTCAAGTAATTCCCGCAATGTGATACTGGAACCATGTTGCTTTCCTCGTATCAATCTCTGCTATTAACGTTAAAAGGTTCGTAGCTGTTCATGGCATGGGAGGAGTATGAAAATTAAAAGATATATGGAAACTGTGTTTAAAAATAAAACAAAAGAGGATGTCAGTAGCAATGGTGTCGTATCGATGTTTTTAATCAAACCCGGAGATGCCCCCCTTAATCAGTATGGTATGTTCAATAGAATTACATCCGTATACCTTCATCATCACTGCCACAATCATTATATATCTATAAAAACCTGCACCATGGCGGAGTGGTTTTCAATTGACTTAAAACACCTTAATCCATATACTTCACTCCTCGAAAACAAGGGCCTTCGTATCAATAATTAACAATTTTAATAGGAATAAATCCTATTTCACCCTTTTTTTTCATACAAAATAGTATTAGGAGAAAAACTGAATCGGAGGAGTTATAATGAGCGGTAAGACGCAGTTTGAAATGCTACTTTCACCATTTAATATAGGGAAGCTGCGGTTAAAGAACCGGATAGTAAAAACTGCTGCCGAAATGAATACCCATGACCCTTATGATGCCCATATGAACCAGAGGACTATAGACTATGTAGAGGCAGTGGCCAGGGGCGGTGCAGGCATGGTTATTTTATGGAACGCCTACCTTGATTATCCCCTGGGCGCAAGGATGCCTGACGGGTTGCGTATTGACTCTGACGAATACATACCGGGCTTTATAAAACTTGCAGATGCCGTTCATAAATATGACTGCAAATTATCCGTTCAGATGATGCATGCAGGGCCATGGTGTCCTGCATCCCTTGCCGGACGCCCGCCAATCGCCGCTTCAATTATGAGAGAGAATGTGTATGATCATTGGAGTGATGAAACCGTTGAGGCAACCATTGCCGAGATTGAAGAAATACAGGAAAAGTTTGTAAAGGCCGGGGAGCGTTTAAAGCAGGCAGGGGTTGATCACCTTGAGATACACTGCGGTACGCAGCACCTTGGCAACACCTTTATGTCCCGTCACTGGAATAAACGTAATGACCAGTATGGCCCTCAAAGCCTTGCGAGCAGGGCCAGGTTCATGATTGAGATCCTGCAAAAAATGAAGAGGCGCCTGGGTAAAGAGTTCCCGATCGGTGTACTTTATAATGCTGCCGAATATGGTATAGACGACGGCATTACAGCAGCAGAGGGCCAGGAGTTCGGTCGGATGTTTGAGGCTGCCGGAGCTGATAACCTTCATCCCAAGGCCGATGGTATAGGCCCTTTGTACAGTTTAATCAACTGGCCTGAGGCGGTCTGTTACCCTGAGGTTCCTGACCCTCTGCCGAAAGAACTTGATGGAAGCAAAAGCGGGTCCGGATTCTGGGTGCCCCTGGCTGCATTAGTCAAGAAGTCGGTTAAAATACCTGTGATTGCCACAGCAGGTATAGACGCTGAAATGGGAGAAAAAATCCTTAAAGAGGGTAAAGCAGACTTTATCGGCATGACCAGGCGCCTGCTGGCGGACCCGGAACTCCCCAACAAGGTTGCTGCAGGAAGACTGGATGACATTGCCCCATGCACGCGCTGTCTCTCCTGCATCGAGGCAATACATACAAATTATATCCCGGGTGTCCCTGGAAAGTCATACTGCCGCATAAATGCATCTCTCGCAAAAGAGGGGGAATATGAGATCAAACCTGCGGAAAAGAAGAAAAAGGTTATGATAGCAGGTGGCGGCCCGGCAGGTATGGAGGCGGCAAGGGTAGCTGCCTTAAGGGGACATGATGTAACACTGTATGAGAAGGAAAATCACCTGGGCGGCTCCATGCCTGTAGCGGCCACGATCAAGGGGCTTGATATCGAAGACCTTCCGGCCATTGTTCGGTATCTCAATATGCAGATGACCAGGCTGGGGGTAAAGATCAATCTTGGGAAAGAGGTGAACAGGGCCCTGATTGAGAGAATTAAACCGGATGTGCTCATACTTGCGACAGGCGGGCTCTATTCCATTCCGGATATACCAGGAATCGATTCACCAAAGGTGGTTAAGGCCGCTGACCTGAATCGCAGGTTGAAGGGCTTTTTGAGGTTCTTTAGCCCCAGACTGCTCATATGGGCAACAAAATTATGGATGCCAATAGGAAAAAATGTTGTCATCATCGGCGGCGGCATACATGGTCTCCAGACAGCCGTGTTCCTTGTTAAGCGAGGCAGAAAGGTAACAGTTTTAGAGACCGCGGAGAAAATGGGAAAGATGGTGATTGAGAATCACAAGGTTCGCCTGTTCGGGTGGCTCGCACAAAAGGGAGTGACCCTTTATCCCGGTGTCAGGTATGACGGGATAACAGATAAGGGGCTTACTATCACAACAAAAGAAGGAGAGAAAAAGACCCTGTCGGCAGACACCATATTACCTGCACTACCAATGGTACCGGATACCGAGTTAATTAAAAGCCTGAAGGGGACAGTCCCAGAGATCTATCAGATTGGCGACTGCGGTGACCCTGCACTTATAATAGATGCCATAGGGGATGGTTCACGTATCGGGAGGGCGATATAGGGACATGGAAGAAAGGGTTCAAGGATTCAAGGGTTCCAGGGGCCAGATAGTCTTTCACTTGAACCCTTATCATCGATCAATTAGTTTTGAGATGTTCTTAAATAAAATATATTTTTAGACAGGAGAGGCAGAAATGACCCGTGATGAATTTGATGTTTACCTGAAAAAATTTAACAGCAGGGATTATGATGGTTTTCTTCAATATTTTGCTGATGATAATGAATTCGAATTGACACATATAGGCGGTTCCTTTAAGACCAGGAAAACAGTAAAAAAGTTCTATTCCTTCCTGCACACCTATATCAGAGAAAGCGTGATCGTGGACCGTTTTGTCTCTGATGAAAATAATGTCGTGCTTGAAGTCAGAGTAAAGATTGAGGGGGTAAAGGAATTAACGCCTGAGGCAGTAGCCGCATCTGACTGGCCGAAACTCACGCCGCTTAAAGTCGGACAGACAGCAGTGATACCCCAGTTCATTCATTATCACCTGAAGAATGGGAAATTCGTTAAGGTCGTTTGTGCGGAGCTGTAAATAAAAAGCTTTCAGCGGTCAGCTATCAGCTTTCAGCTCTTTTTAAGTAAACTATAAAAAACATACTTAAAAAATCGGGCAGGCAAAGGGGCCTGCCCGATGGTTCCTTCACCTCAGCAACTCAAAAACCTCATCAGATAATCCAACAAGTGCATGTCCTTCGTCAACCACCATGCTTTTCAGATTTGAGACATGTTTTGATAATTTTTCATGAGACCTTTCCGTGTCAATAAGCACATCATTTTTTGACCCGATATAAATAACCGGCATCTTTAAAGATGAGAGTTCATCATCTGAAAAGACAGGTACATTTCCATATCTGGGTTTGCAGTTTCCGGCTGTTACATCAAAAAAAATACGTAATTCCTGCGTAATCTCCCTGCCCTTAAAAAGCATTTTAAGTATTCTCTCCCGGCCCCAATTTCCCATGAAAGATAAAAAGAGCATTGGCCATGCCTTCTTTACCGGAGCGAGTCCGGCAGGGGCCAGCAGAAACAGCTTACTCACCCTATCAGGGTAATCAATAGCAAAGCGTAAAGATGCCCATCCACCAAGGCTAAGCCCTCCGACCACTGCCTTATCTATCTTTAAATAGTCCATACACTCTTTTATCCACTGTGAAAAATATGGCCCATGCCAGCTGAATCGCCTGTCTTCACTACCGCCCGGGTCACCCGGGATATCAAGACAATAGGTCAGATATTTTTCATTCAGTTTTTTAATATCAGCCATCCATGTGGCAGAGTTAGACAATGCACCATGAATAAGGATCATAGGCGGATTTTTTTCATCTCCGCTTTTAATAACGAATGTCTCTCCTAAAGAGGTTTGGACATAAATCTTTTCCTTTGGTACTGGCCAGTAACCAAGCACCGAATCATAAAATCCCTTCAGGGTATCAGGATTTTTTATACATCTTTTTTTTTTTTGATTTTCTCCTGTTTTCATTTCAATAACTCCTCCAGTATCTTCAGAATACGGCCGGTAAAGTCCAGTGTACCCCATATGAGGATTTGTATTTTAAGCTCCTCCTCAAAATATACCGCATCAATCCTGCATCTCCTGTCCTGATCATCACCCCCGCTTTTTATTGCTATAAGGGCATTACTGATCCTGATAAATTCATCCCTCTCTCTATTTTCTGCGTGTACCACCGCAGAAATCCATGGCTCTGGCGTAATATCGGCCTTTGCCTTTTGCCTGCGCGTAAGACTTTCATCAGGGGCATCCTTTGCACCTACAAAACTTGTCAGGTCATTGCCATGTATACGCCAGCGCCCGCCTACCTTGTTTGCGGTTAGCTTCCCTTCCTTGATGTATCTGAGGATCGTTTTCTTGTGCATACCTAGAAGTTCAGCTACCTTATCGATCGAATATAAATGTTTTTCCATTCCTTATTACTCCTTTATGTTTCTTTTAAATAGATTTTATATTCCTTTTTATTACCTATTGTCAATATTTATTTTTTAAGCCAAAATGGTTTGACATGAAGAGACAAGTTATCTATTAATGTTTTTACACTAAAACAAAAGGAGGTAATATTTATGAAAAAACTCACGATAATGTTTATTGCAGGTCTGTTCTTTCTGGTTAATGCCGGTACCATCTCAGCAGAAGAAGAGATAATAAAACTGCCTGCCCCTCAAATAGAGGGCGGAATACCTTTAATGAAGGCATTGAGTCTCAGACAAAGTACAAGGGGAGGTTTCGGCCCGGCTGTCAAACTTACCATGCAGCAGATGTCCAACATGCTGTGGGCGGCGGATGGAATAAACAGGCCAGGCACCAATCATCGTACTGCACCTTCAGCGGTAGACTGGCAGAATATCGATATATATGTTACTACCGAAGACGGCCTCTTCTTATATGATGCGCAGCAACATGCTTTAAAAGTCCTTGGTAAAGAAGACATCCGCAAAGTTGCCGGACAACAGGATTTTGTTGCAGGTGCACCATGCAACCTTATCTATGTTGCTGATTTTGCAAAGGCCAAAGGTTTTGGCCCGGATGCCAAAGTTATGCCAACAGCAGAGACATGGTCATTCGCTGGTACAGGCACGATTGCTCAAAATGTCTACTTGTGGTGTGCATCTGAAGGCCTTGCCTGCATTGTCAGGGCAATGGCTGATGCAGAGGCTATTAAAAAAGCCCTTAACCTGCGGCCTGATCAGCACTTTATGCTGGCCCAGACAATTGCGCAGTTTAAAAAATAGAAATTAAGGCAGGGTTTATAAAAAGTTGAATAAAGGACATTGACGTCATCCCCGCGCAGGCGGGGATCCATTATTTTTTGACAGCTATAAATGCCCGCCTCCGCAGATAATTTAATGCATTGCCATGATTCGCAACATCGAGGGTAATCTACCCGGTAGAGACAAGGCATGCCTTGTCTCTACATTTAATGCATTTCATGACCTGATTGAGAATAAAATAAAAGTCTTTATATAATTCTATATAGACTTTCCAGCCATTAATGTATAACTTATCGAAACGTTAACCTTTCTCATGAGATTAATATGTTTCGATATACAATACCCCGTCTATACTCTGTTTTTATTTTTATACTCCTTTCCATAGCTGTCCATGCAGATGAACGCCCCTTTGATATTACTGCAGGTTCAAAAGTAGTCGCTTTTGGTGATGTGCACGGGGCATATGATGAACTGGTCTCTCTTCTAAAAGAAACAGGGATGGTTAATAACAGCCTGAACTGGTCTGGTGGAAACAGTTATCTTGTGAGCATGGGCGATCTTATAGACAGAGGGCCACGATCCCGTGATGTAATAGAGCTTTTGATGAGGCTTCAGAACCAGGCACGGGAATCTGGAGGTGCAGTGTACGTGTTACTGGGAAACCATGAACTAATGGCACTAACCGGAATAAGGGATTATGTGTCAAAAAATGATTATACGGCATTTGCAGGAGATGAGACAGCAAAGGAGCGTGAAGACCTTAGATTTGAATATTTAAAAGAACATGAGGGGCAAAATGATAAAAATTATAATGAGGAGTTTGAAAAACTCTATCCTGCCGGCTTTACAGGTCTGGACAGGGCATTCAGCCCTGATGGGGTTATAGGTAAATGGCTCCTTGACCAGTTATTGATCCTAAAAATTAATGACACGGCCTTTGTACATGGCGGTATACCATCCGAACTCATGGACAAATCGTTACTCGAAATAAATGCAGAAGGAAAGACCCAGATAAAAAGATATATAAATACTGTTGACCGCTTAAGAAAGGCATCTGTCCTGCCTTTGTATGTCGGTTATTATGACCGAGTAACATATTTGAACACAAAGGCAAAAAGACTCATTGATGCAGACCCTGATATAAATCGAAACAGGGAGAAAAGACCCGTATGGTTTGATGATGTGTCCGGGCTTTTTGAGGCACAGAATGCATGGTATCTAAGCAGTGACGGCCCTCTGTGGTACAGGGGCACCTCATTATGTAATATCAATTCCGAATCATTCAACACAGAAAGGTTTCTGAAAAGGGTAAATGCCGGCCGTGTTGTTATCGGCCACACACCAACTGCCAATAATAAGGTATCTGACCGGATGGACGGACTGGTAATAAGGCTTGATACCGGTATGCTCAAGAGTTATTACAAAGGTCAGGCATCTGCCCTGATAATTGAAAATGGCGGCATGCATGTACATTATTCCGGGGGTAGTAATATACAGCCTCCGGTTAAAGAAAGATACAGCCTTTCAATTAAACTATCCGGCATGAATGACAGGGAGCTTGAGGATTTTCTTGCTACCGGGGAGATAACCGCCAAAAAAGAGATAGGCACAGGTATTACAAAACCGTTTAAGATAACCATCACAAATGGTGATAAAAGCATAAATGCGGTATTTAAAACAGTGAATTCCCGCCCTGTGACTGGTAGTGATTATGATGAGTCAGACAGATATCACTATGATGTGGCCGCCTACAGGCTTGACCAGATGCTTGACCTTCAGATGGTTCCTGCAGCCGTTATTAGGAAGATAGATGGCAAAGAGGGTATGCTTCAATACTGGGTGGAAAACAGCATAAATGAAAGAGACAGAGAAAAAACAAAGGCTCCTTTTGAAAGTTTCTGCAAAAAGGATCAGCAATATTGGATGCGCTTTGTCTTCGATATACTCATCTACAATGAAGACCGCAACCTTACCAATATACTCTGGACACAGAGTGACTTTATGATGGTTTTTATAGATCATACAAGGGCATTCAGGTTGACTAGCAAGAGACCAAAGCAGTACCGCAAGGCCCCGCTTTATGTATCAGACCTGCTTCGGAAAAAACTTGAATCATTAAACATGGATAATCTGACTGAAAACCTTTCTCCATATCTGAATAACATGCAGATCAGGTCAATCCTAAATCGAAGGGATCTTATTCTAAAAGAGGCAAAGAGAACCGATTAAATATTGTAACCGGGTATAAAGGTGCACGACAAAATAAAAAACATCTTGCTGGATACCTTTTTTCTCGGGGTAAAGACAAACCCGGATGAACGAAAAGGAATTACAGGTTTATTCATCTCCCTTTTTCTTATTCTCATGACCACCTATTTTCTCAAACCTGCCAGGGAGATCCTCATCCTTACTGAGGGAACAGCAGAGATCAGGAGTTATGCAGTAGGAATTCAGGCTATTCTGCTGATTATAATCCTTCCTGTATATGGTAGTTTTTCACGAAAATACAGTTGTAACAGTTTCATGAGGTCAATGATAATACTTTTTTCTCTTGTTCTTCTGGGTTTCTTTATTGCCGCCTACCTGGGATTTCATATCTCTATGGTTTTTTATGTATGGCTCGGTGTATATACTGTACTGGTTATCGCACAGTTCTGGGCCTTTGCCACCGATCTTTTCACAAGAGAGGCAGGTGAAAGGCTCTTTGTTATTATAGCCTTCGGTGGCTCAATAGGGGCATGGGCTGGATCAGCAATAAGCCGGGTGCTGGTAAATTACATGGGTGTGAATGGTTTGATTTTACTGTCATCAGTCACCCTTGCCCTCTCAATATTACCCGTGATGTATGCAGTAAAAACCCTGCCTCCCGAATGTATTCTGGAAGATTGCACCCCGATCCAGTACATGAAAAAATCATTACTGGCATGTTTTCAAATTGTCCTGACACGCAGGATACTGCTTATGATAGCCATATTCATTGTGCTGTTTAACCTCATAAACAGTACAGGCGAATACCTGCTGTCATCCACCCTTGAAAGAAATTTTTCTGAAGGGGTTACAGCAGGTAAAATAACCGTTGAAAAATCAGTATATGTCGGTAGATTTTACAGCGGTTTTTATACTGTTGTAAATTTTACCGGGGCGGTTATTCAGTTTTTCCTTGTTTCAAGACTGTTGAGGTTCTCCGGTTTCAGCTGGGCATTCGTACTTACCCCCCTGGTGGTTATGATTGGTTACGGAAGCCTTCTGTTAATGCCAACCCTTGCGTTTTTACGTATTGTCAAGATTACTGAAAACAGTCTAGATTATTCTCTGTTTAACACGATGAAACAGATGCTCTATCTTCCTATGAGCAGGCAGGAAAAATATGAGGCCAGGGCCACCATTGATTCATTCGGGCAGAGGGTCGGGGATCTACTTCAGGCATGGATGGTCTTTATAGGCATCAATATTTTTCATTTTGCTTTCAAAGGATTTGTTGCTGTAGTGGTAATTCTTGCTGTTGTTAATGCTATTCTTGCATATTTTGTTCTGCGTGAAAGAGGCAGGTCGATAAAGTAATTTCCTGAATCCTGCACCAAATATCTATTATGGCTCCTGGCAGCCAGGCAACCAATTTACAGGAGACCCGCCCCAGGAGAGTCAGGGGCTTAATTCAGGAAAATAAAATATCGACTGTTGCTCCTGTGAATTTTTTATGCTAATCATTCCGATATAAACATCATAAAAATGCACAGACTATTTCATATCTAAGATGACAGATATAAGACTCTTTCATTCAAACATGCAATCCGGGCTCAATAAAATTGCATCAAGAATGTTTTTTTACTCAACATTACTATAAACCAGTCGTCATTCCAAGGCAAAGACCGCGGAATCCGGCCTTTCAATAACAAATATTTTTTTTAAAAATATCTTGACACTTTTAAATTTGGTGTATTATTGTATTAATACACTCAACATGGTATTTGATTTATCATTTTTAATGTTTTTTGTTTTAAAAGGGTTTTTAAAATACCAGAGTAAAACCATGAGAGATTCTGATGATTATTGAGATAGACAACCATAGCGGGGTTCCGATCTACACCCAGGTAATAGAACAGATTAAGCAGTATGTGCTGTCCGGTAATCTATCTGATGGGACCCAGCTTGAAAACGTGCGAAGCCTTGCAGCACGTCTCATGGTTAACCCCATGACCATAAGCAAGGCATACAACCAGCTTGAGCGTGACGGCATTATTGAGCGCCGCCGCGGGATCGGGATGTTTGTTAAGCCCATGTCAAAGGGGATCAAAAAGGATTTTAAATCCCAGACCGCAAAGGAGAGTTTTAAAAAGGCTGCTTCAACAGCCATATTAATGGATTACACAGAAGAAGAGGCTGTTGATCTGCTCAGACAGATATACAGGAAATTGAAAAATGAAGAAGGAGAAAACAACAATGAATGAAAAACCTATTATCTCAGTAAAGAATCTCAACAAACGCTTTGGTTCCA
>CAZSZQ010000104.1:0-12370 GCA_964610475.1 uncultured Desulfatiglans sp. | reverse complement strand
GACTGGAGGATTAACTGCAACTATTATATTTGTACATTTCGATATTTGAAAAAAAGGACGCTGTTGAAAAAGGAGACGCCGTTAGGTTATAAAGTAGGAGATATTTAACCTAATAACATAACAACGTCACCTTTTCTATATTGATGAGAAACATCTTACTCCAGTAATGCCGGAGCTTCCCGTTTACAAGCTGAATTGGGTGGAATCTGGATGGCTGATTATTTTAACCAAACGCCGATTAATGTTCCCTACGAAGTCACAAAGCGTATTCATCCGCCGCGATGGGCCTGGACTGTACTTTTCGTAATCGCATTAACCGGATTGATCTTGCGAATAATCCCCCTGCTTCAATACGGAGGCCCTCTCGGATACTTTATCGATTATGACGAAGGAGTTTATTTTTCCGCGGCGAAACTGCTTTTTAAAGGAATATTACCCTATCGTGATTTTGTCATAGTGCACCCGCCGGGGTTCATATATGTTATCGGTCTCATGTCTTCATTTAATACCGATCTCGCTTCGTCGTTCGGACAGGCACGTTTACTCATGACATTTCTGGGTGCGGTAAATATTTCACTTATCGGTGCAGTCGTAATGCGCCGTTCAATTTTCGGCGGACTTTTCGCGGCTTTACTTTACGCAACTTTTCCCGAATCGGCAGGATCAGAAAGGGGATTGTTTCTTGAACCGGTTCTCAACTTCGCATGTATTCTTACATCGATGGTTTGGCTCATGCCGCGAAAGGATCGGTCTTTTATTCCTTTTGTTGCCGGGATTCTTTTCGGGTTTGCGTTTTCCGTAAAAATATGGGCCGGGGCTTGGCTTATCGCGATATTGTGTACAATCCCCGTCAGAAGTGAAAATGAGTCGATACATTTTACCCGTGAAATATTTTTATTTTTCACCGGGGCGGCGTTCAGTTTTCTTGTTCTTGTCGGACCGCTTTTCTTTGCCGCTCCGGTTGAATTTATTAAAGATACTCTTCTTTTTCATTTAAACCGGCCGCCGGACGGATGCCCCGATGTTTTACGATTACCGTTAATCGTCAACCGATACCATATTGCCTCATTCGCACTTGCGGCTATTGCGGTAATTCACATTATTGTACGATTATTTTCAAAAACACACCGGGCAACCCGTGAAGAATACTTTTTTTCCATCACATGGATTTTAACACTTGTTGCCCTTATGAAATCTCCGACATATTGGCCGCCGTACAATACCTTTCTTGCGTTAAGCCAGTCAATTCTTGCCGGATTTGGCGCGTTACTATTATGGGAAAGTATACGTAAAAAAGTCAATCACAAAACCCTTATCGCGATCGGAATCGCATCCGCCTTACTTTTTATTGTGCCGTCGTTTTATTGCTCCATAAAAGATATTCTGGTAAGACCGTCTTGGGAATTGACACGTGAAGCGCAGTTTTCATCCGGATCCCATTTACGATCCATTGTCCCGCCCGATAAATCTTTATTTTCTTTTGACCTCGGTTGCACCATCCTCGGCGGACGTCTTCCTTCAACCGATAAAAAGCCGATTATTGTAGATTCGTACGCGGTAATGTTGATGGAAATAATGAAAAGCGGAGAAAATTTCCGGAATACCGATATCGCCTTTAGTACAAGCACTACTCCGCAAAAAGAAATCATGGATAGAATTAAAAATTCTAAATTCGTGATAATCGGAGGACGCGGAGTTTTTCAACTAAACTCAAAAAATGAACAATGGATTTACCGTAATTTTCATAATACGCGGTACGGTATACTTGAACGAAATACGGAAATTGACAATATAGAAAACCGGCAAAATAAAAAATAAACCGGAAATTCAGGAAATAAACTTGTACTCAGTTCTGTTTATCTGATTATCTCTTGACGATTTGTTCTCATAACCGTACCTCTTTTACATAAGTCTTACACTAACAAATATGAGGGGAGAATCAAAATAAAAAAATCCTTTAATGCGCTGTTGTCTGTTCTTGTATTATTAGCAAGAGACATGAGTAACAGCCCATACACAGGTTACAGGTAATAAATGAAGGCAATAAATATATGAATAATAGGACATTGCCTGGTTATTGAGTTGCCAATGATGAACACAGGTCGAAGGTACTTAAAGGGTAGGTAAAAAAGGATAGCCGGACAAATATCAGATTTATACTTTTTCCGAAATATATATCCCAATGTCCGTCTGGGCACAGCCTCTGCACAGGAATGACGCCAAAAATATTATTAAAATTGGTCTAAAGGTAAAAATAATTTATTTATATACTTTTTCACTTATGTCCCTTAGTCTTACAGCTGTTTATAATATTCTTGTTTTAAAATATCCATTATCTGGTCAGATCCTCTATAATCTGAGTCATCTCCATTTCTTCTGCATATAAATCATCCTGATAAAAATACCCGGCACCATTGCGTTCATACATCCCTCCAAAAAAGAAGTATGGTGGATATTTAGACTCGAAAAAATCTGAATAGTTCTGAGGGATCTCTGTCTCAGTTTCGGGTGTAAGCAGGTCGTCTTTTCTTTCATAATCATAGTGATGAGCTTCGATAAGTCCCTTCCTGACATATTCCATTACTAAATCATCATAGGTCTCTCCTATCCATTCACAAAAGTGACACCCCTTTCGTGAAAACAGGATAATAACCGGCTGGCCTTTACTGTTTCTATAGATATCTTTACCTGTTGCTTTAAAGGTCGAATACTGTTTGACAGGAGGAGTAGTCTTTTTATTATTTGCCTGCTCTTTGGGATCAGGAGAGTCTTTTCTGTCTGTTTCCGAATATTTTATTATTTTCGCATTTTTTTTAATCTGTTCCGCATATTTCAACAGTTCTGAGGTGATATGCTCTTCTTCAAGGGTGTACTCGATTGATTCCCTCGCCTTTTCAAACGGTATAGAAACCTCTTCAGCCTTATCGTTTACATATAATATATGATAACCGTGCTCGGACTCTACCGGATCGGATATTTCTCCATTTTTTAAACTAAAAGCCGCTTTATCAAGAGAAGGGATTGCTGAACCTTTTGTGATCACACCCAGACTCCCTCCAATTTGCCCTGTGCTGTCATAGGAGTAACGCTTGGCCGTTTCTGCGAAGTTTTCAGGTGTAATGGATTTACGGATACTTTCAGCCAATTCCTTTGCTTTATCCTGCGAGAGGTCGCTTATGCAACCCTGACTTTCTCTATGACATATCAGGATATGGCTGAGCGCTATCTTTGCAGGACTGTTGTAGTATTCATTATGAACTCTGTAATATTCCCTGGCTTCTTCATCAGGAATCTTTTTAGCACCGAATTTCTTTTCGTAATATTTCTTCAAGATAAGATTATTTTTAAAATAAAGTTCCGCATCCTCCATGGTCAATGAATTTCTGTCCAGCCATTTTACAAATGCCCCATCAGGAAAACGGAATAATTTCTGGTATCTTTCTTTCTCCTTTTTGGCCTGATCCTGTGTTATGCTGATTCTTATAACATCTGCCTCATGAAGCAGTAAAAGCTCAGAAATATAATTTTCAAGATATGAGTTTATAGTTAAACCATTTATGTATGTTCTTGAAAATCTTGTTATCAGGAAATATAGATTATATTGTTTTAATAATTCAGTGGTAGAAATGGATATACTGTCAACCGAGGCTAAAATATCCCCTTTATTAACCGAATCATTCTTCTGACCGGATACAATTTCTTTCTCCTCCTCAGCAGCATTGAGAGGTGATGAACCTTGAATAATCAAGAAAAGAAAAATAACAATAAAAGTAAAAAAGGCAGGCATAGCAATTTTTGCTGAATCGTTATTATATGAATTCATTTATCTCCTCGAATAAAGTCAGTGGGGTCTGCCATTGACGTTGTTCTTTTAAAAACATTCAGGAGTAAGGATTATAAAAGAGGACATCCTTAAATAATTAAATAATTTTTTCCCCCTGTTGAAAATGATTTTAAAGCTATAAACAGTCTATGGTTTATTGTTTATGTTATGTTGTTAAATAAATTCAATATCAATTCGACTTAAAAGTATATGTTATCAGGGAGCCCTTATTCCATTCGATGTGCACGCAGGTGAGCGAGTATTTCCTCTGCCACGACGTCCGGCTTCTCATCAACTATGAAGTGGCCGGCATCCGGCTGGACGACCCGGTAGCTGCCCGTCATCAATGATGCAGCATCTGTTACTGAGCGTTGACCCAGATCTTTACTACCCATGATGAGTAGAGTGGGGACATTCACCTTCGGGATCTTGAAATCCTCGATCGCTCGCTTATGGCCCCGGGAGGCCCGATACCAGTTCAATGCCGCAGTCATTGCACCCGGGGCTGTCATTTGTTCGATGATTTTCTCCCTTTGTTCTTCAGGTTTTGCGCTCCAGGTGCGCCTCAGCTGATCCGCTGACCAGAAGTCTTCGCCTTTACCCTCAGTCATCCAGATATTCAGTATCCGGAGATATCCGGCCATCCCTTGGTCATCGTAGACCGAGTGTGACCAGGCTTTATAGTGCGGTATCGATATTGCGGTAAATGATGCGATCGGAGAAGGATCCGTTGCGAGCATAAGCCATCCTACGACTGCGCCCCAATCATGGCCAATAACGTGAAACCTGCCCCCGAGCTCATGACCGAATGTAAGGGCATCCGCTGCGAGCTCTTCATACCTGTAGGCGTCTACCCCGGCGGGACGTGCACCGGGGCTGTATCCGCGCTGATCCGGCGCGAGACAGTGATAACCGTTTTTCGCAAGCACAGGCATCAGTCCGGTCCACATCAGTGAGGTTTCGGGGAACCCATGCAACAACAGGACAGGCTCACCGCCGGAAGAACCGGCCTCCAGGGCATCAAAGCTAAATCCCCTGGTTTTAATTTTACGTGCTTTTATTGTATCGGTGCCCTGCGGTTCGTAACGTTTCTGATTTTGCGGCTGCGCGTAAGACAGTGACGGAAGTATTCCTGGTAAAAGACCGAGGGCAACCATGCCCTTGCAGAACCTTCTTCTATCAATCAGCATTTCCAACTCCATATATTTTTGTTGATCATTTGCCAAATTATACATGAAAAATATAAAACGATAAGGCTTTTCAGACAGTAATTTCTTATGCCAATGTGTATGAAAATATGGGATGTAAAAAAATAAATCAAGTTGTTTTGTATCGAATATCTGTTCATCCCTTTTGAACGAGTTCAGCTATGAATCTGTAAAAAAGTTAAATATTCCTTCTTACACTTGCTTTTTCCAGAGTGGGCATGAATTTATTGCGGGTTACAAACGGAACAACTTTAAAGGGATAGCCACCACTGGGTAACATTACATTCATCAGAAATATTTCATTATACTATTACTGATTGATTGTGCTTTATTTTCAACCGATATTTTACCGGTCGGGTTGATCAAGCCAGTTTCCACTCCAAGACCCGGAACCTGGCTGAATTCCCTGAAATCAGCAGTTACAAGAATTAAGCCAAGCGAATTGGCATGGGCAGCAATCAGCATATCATTCGGACCGATCAGGGTGCCGGACTTTTCCAGTTTTGAACGTAATATTGCATATTGTCTATCCACAGGTTCCTCAAAAGGCAGTATTACCAGTCAAATTCCTTTGGCATTCTGACTGCCTGATTTCTTCCATTACGAAATAATCAAACATGTTGCTGGAGTGTATTCATTTTAAATGTTTTTTTTTATACTGGCATACCCCAAAGCAGGTGTCTGAGAATCTTAAAAGTCAAGTTTCTGATCTATTGTCTTTGTTTTTACTGATAATTGTTAATTGTAAATTGATTAATGCAAAATCCCTTGATATTTTAAGCTGTTAGCTGTAAACCCATTTCATTGCATCAAATCGAGAATAAAAATCAATCCATTGAATAAAAACCTCTTCACCGAGGTATTAGATATAAAAGAGAACAGTTTTGGCCTTGTATGGTGTGTACGGGCTGTTGCCCGAATGAATTAGAGAGTTTTAACATTACTAATATAAAATAATATAAAAATAAATAACAATAATAAGATTATTTGTTGATATTTTAATATAATTATGATAATGTCATGGTATTCCTATTACGAAGGGTTCAAGCCATGATGGGTCAACAAAAAGATTACCAGAACAAGCTATTCATTACAGGATTCAACCTCGATAATCGAGTTCCCAAGGATCACATTCTGAGAAAGATAGATAAGCGAATAGACTTCGACTTTATATACAAAGAAGTGAGGCATAAATACGGGTCAAAGGGCAATGTATCCGTTCCTCCTCCAGTCATTCTTAAGTTGATGCTTCTTTTGTTTATCTACAATATAAGGTCCGAACGGGAACTGATGTAGACCTTACCTTTGAGGCTCGATTGGTTATGGTTTCTAGGATATGACATTGATGATGAGATTCCGAACCACAGTGTATTAAGCAAGGCTCGTATCCGCTGGGGAGTTGAGTCATTCAAATACTTTTTTGATAGTATTCTTAAACAGTGTGTCAAAGCCGGCCTTGTTAATGCAAGTAAAGCATTTGTTGATTCAAGCCTTGTAGATGCTGATGCCTCCAATAACTCTGTTATAAATACACAGAGCTTAGAAAAGTATTTAAACAAAAGCTATCGCAGTCTTGAAAAACGGCTGGATGAGAATAGTACACTCATAAATAAGAAGCATATATCAACTACTGATCCTGATGCTTCTGTAACCCGGTATGGTAACAGCAGACCTAAGCTGCGCTATAAGACGCATCGTGTAGTAGATGAGAAGAATGAAATAATTACAGCAACCAAAATAACTCCTGGGTCTATCGATGATGGTGCAGCCCTTAAGGAGATGATCACTATTCATCAGCAGAATACAGGTACAAAACCTGATACAATTGTGGCAGATACAAAGTATGGCACCATTGAAAACTATCTCCATTATTATGATGCAGGAATAAAGACGCATATCCCTTCTGTTGAAGAAAGTCACAAAGGTTATGGCAGCAAAGAAGGGATATTTGCAAAGGAAGAATTTACCTGTGACTCTGATAATGACATTTTTATCTGTCCTGTCGGAGAAACACTGACCAAGAAAAAATTTAGAAATGACCGTAGAACTTATAAATATATGGCTCCTGCCAGGAAGTGTAAGAAATTCGAGATAAAAGATAAATGCATCAGATCCAAGACAGGGCTGACACCGGTTGCAAACTACAAAGAGCTGAAACAAAACCGTCCTGGGGAAACCATTTCTGGACCGAAGGCTACTGAACTGATACTGTCCGCTTGGATTCAGAGACGATAAGGAAGTATGTAAAGTATCAAGACTCCCAAGAGCGTAAAAAGAACGACAGATTAAATTATTCTAAAATGTGTACAGGGGCGACTCAATATCCTTGCCCCCTTGGGAGTAAGGCAGACTTATTTTATTCTTGGGGGTTAATACAATACCACCCCCAGAGGGGGTGGTATTGTATTTTAATCATCCTTGATTATATTTTAATATCTATGACATCAAAATAAATCCGTAGTAGACAAGGAAAATAGTATTATAACTATTTATCTCGCAATATATTAGAAGACATCTCATCCCGAATCAACGGATGAGTAAAGCTTTAATAAAAACCCGATGCTAATCAACGATCCTCACATTGCTGAACCATACTGTTGCGCAGGGAGAGGAACGATCATCATCGTTAGCAAAAACCAGGTGCATACTGCTGCCAGTATAATAATGACCAACCGGGATCGAAAAGTGGACATAGCTTCCCATATTTACAGCAGTATATGCAGGGCTTATCTTTCTAACACCACTCCAGGTTTGAACGCCGAAAAGCTGGAAAACCCTCTGGCTATTATCACTTATATTATCTTCATCAAAACCAATGCCCTGGATTTCCCCTTCACAGTCGCTCATAAAATCAAACTCCAGCACCGTGTCGGGTGTAATATTATAAGTCTGTTCGGTGCGACGCCACCGGTTCCCGTCCATATGCAAGGTAGCCCCGTCATCCTCAACGGTTACTGTTCCCTTAATGTCCTGCCAGGTGTCGTATGAAACGGTTGGAGTTAAATCGAAATCTATAAAATCGGTTGGTTCTCCAACCATGATAGTGACCGAATCGTCACCAGGCGACCCTTCACTGTCGGTTACCGATGTTGTAATTATATGTGTGCCGGTTGAAAGAGAACTCGTTACAAAAGATGCACCTGTACCGATCTGACCATCACGACTTGAAATCCAAACCAGAGAGGCGGTCAGATCACCATCCTCGTTATCTGTAGCCGTTCCGTTAAATTGGACACTATCACCTTCTGCAAACCGGGACCTGTCAGCCGGGGCATCTATTGTCACCACGGGGACTGTGTTGGTAATGATCCTCACATTGTTGAACCATACTGTTCCGCAGGGAGAGGAACGATCATCATCGTTAGCAAAAACCAGGTGCATACTGCTGCCAGTATAATAATGACCAACCGGGATCGAAAAGTGGACATAGCTTCCCATATTTACAGCAGTATATGCAGGGCTTATCTTTCTAACACCACTCCAGGTTTGAACGCCGAAAAGCTGGAAAACCCTCTGGCTATTATCACTTATATTATCTTCATCAAAACCAATGCCCTGGATTTCCCCTTCACAGTCGCTCATAAAATCAAACTCCAGCACCGTGTCGGGTGTAATATTATAAGTCTGTTCGGTGCGACGCCACCGGTTCCCGTCCATATGCAAGGTAGCCCCGTCATCCTCAACGGTTACTGTTCCCTTAATGTCCTGCCAGGTGTCGTATGAAACGGTTGGAGTTAAATCGAAATCTATAAAATCGGTTGGTTCTCCAACCATGATAGTGACCGAATCGTCACCAGGCGACCCTTCACTGTCGGTTACCGATGTTGTAATTATATGTGTGCCGGTTGAAAGAGAACTCGTTACAAAAGATGCACCTGTACCGATCTGACCATCACGACTTGAAATCCAAACCAGAGAGGCGGTCAGATCACCATCCTCGTTATCTGTAGCCGTTCCTTCAAACTGGACAATATCACCTTCTGCAAACCGGGACCTGTCAGCCGGGGCAGCTATTGTCACCACAGGGACTGTGTTGGTTCCTAATGCAACATCGCCGTCGCGCAGAGCCCAGCCCCAGTAAGTGTCATAGGCTCTAAATTCACCATCTGAATCAATTGCTCCCGTGAAACCCCATCGGAACTTGAAAACCCAGCCATATCGATCATCTGCACTGTATATTGTACCTGACCAATAAGCAGGGTAGTCCTTCAAGTTTACGAAAGGACCGCTGTTCTTAAGGCCATAATCAGGTTGGAAATTGCCTTTTTTGTCATAATATCCAAGGTTGCCAAGATTTACATAATACATGTATCCCATCTCACTGGTTGTAATATTATAACCTGCGGTTGTTGTGCCATCCACTCCAAACACCCATATTCCATCAACGGTTTTGGGGAGGCGCCAGTCGGTCCATGTGACATTACGCACTGAATCATAATATTCCAGCCCTGCAGCCCAGTTTACAGCATTCTGCCATAACATACGACCGTCATCTCTGTCTGTAGCATATCCTGATGTATGGGCATAGTTGGCATCCTGCAGCCATGTAACATCCAATACATCATCATAAATAAGACCGCCTCCACGGTCGTGAAGTTCCGCATTCGCTGACCCTAAAAAACCAAAATACAATAACATCGCAGATAAAAACAAAACTAACTTTTTCATTATTTATCTCCTTATTAAAATATCATAACAATGCCTTATGTATTGGTATCTAAATCCTTGAAAAAGATACCTCTTGAATGTGATTGAAGATTGTTTTTTGGATTGATTTGCAATTATTGCACCAGAGAATAAATTATTCATAGAATATAATTTCCCATATGTAACAACAAGTTAACTCAATTTTGTTATTTAATCTTTATAATTCAAGAAAAATATGTAAAAAGTTACATAAAAAATATGTAAATTATTTACCATTATCGGTAAAAATTTACACAATTTATGTTGAAAACAAAATAGTGACCTGTATCCTAATGATCAATCCTCGTCAATGCCCGATTTTGCCTATTTAGTACCACCGCTTTCAAAATCATCAGAAAAAAGAGCAATTCGTTCTGGAAGAATTTTACTGTAAATGTCAGGTGAAAAACCATTACCACGTGAATAAAGAACGGGGACTGCTCTTGACATTGGATATTTTATGTAATGGGATCACCGATTAATGATATGATAATTTTATTCTTTGATCTTTTCAGGTATTTTATATCTTCTTTGTCTTTCCCTCTGCCCGCGGCTTCTTTCATCCTGATCCAGTCATCTGATGATGCGAAATAGCAGGAGACGTTTCCTATTTTGCCTGATATCCTGTTTTCCCGATTATGTTATGACATAATAAACTTCATACTCGTTTAATGATTTCAGGAGTTTTCCTGTATCCATTTTTTCCCAGCATTTCCGCAAGATCTTTTGATCTCTGAAACATCATATAAAACCTTTGTTCGGAGGTCAGGGAAAGCGGATAATCAACTTCAAATTCTATTTCCTTTTTTTCATCATCAGAATCTATCTATAAAATTGGAGACATTTAACCAGCTCTAAAATTATTTTGAAAACTATATGATTTTATTAGCATATATTCAAATTATTAATGCAAAGTCTGATCCACCATCAAAATGTCACCAGCTGTGTTACCTTCAGTCGCTTCTCCTTGCGGTGTACGTTTGTACGCCGCTGTCGGCACCTTGCATCTAACACTTTGCTGATGTCCAGGATTACTCAAAAACCCCCTTGGATATTGATAAAGAAAAATTTGTGGATTTTGGGCAAACTCTCAAATATGAATCAATCCTTTTGTCCATATTTTTTTCCTTGAATGCCTATTAATTGATTTCTATCGTTTTTTCTACTATCTTTAAAAAACGATTCAACCGCTTAACTTTAGTTATACAAAGATATGATAAAAAAATTTATACATACTGCCGATATACATTTAGGTAAAACCTATCGTAATTCTCCAGGCGAAACAGAACGCTATGAAGATTTTTTTTTATGTCTTTCGGGTATTGTTGCAGATGCAATAAATGAACGGGTTGATTTTGTGTTGATATGCGGTGACCTGTTTCATGAGGGGCAGATACTCCCACGCACCTTTGCAAAGACCATTGAGACGCTACAAGCCCTTAAGAATGCCGGCATCCCATGCATTGCCATTGAAGGTAACCATGACTGGATACACAGGCGCAACAATATCTCATGGATGGAGGCCCTTTCCGAAATGGGGTATATATGCCTTCTGCGTCCCGGCCGGACTGAGGACGGCGGTTACAGATTCGATCCATTTGATGAAGCAACCGGTACCGGCGGGCATATCGAGATCAATGGCCTGAATATATATGGGCTGGGTTATATAGGCGCACAGGCAGGAAGCCATGTTGAGCGCATATGCAGTGCTGTGACCACACAAAACAACCTTCTCCTTTTTCATGTGGGTATATGGAAATACTCACCGGTTGAGATAGGTAACATGAAGGTTGAAGAGGCATACCCCCTTGCTGCAAAGTTCGGTTATGTGGCGCTTGGTCACGGTCATAAACCATACGTAGTTGAAAACCCTAATGCAAAACCCTTTGCATATAATCCCGGATCACCTGAAAGGGTAAATTTTGGTGAGGAGAAGTATGACAAGGGATATTATTTTGTAACGGTGAATGACGGCAAATTCATCCCTGAATTCAAGCCGACTAACCCCCGGCCCATGCTGGTTGAGGCTATAAACCTTAATGGCTGTTCCAATGCTGATGAAGCAATCTCTGAATTCAGAAGACAGGCTGGAGAAATATTTCTCAAAATTTCGGATGAACGTTCACCTTTGATTGAACTGAGACTTACAGGAAGGGTTGGGTTCCATCCCTTTGAACTGGGCCGTGAAAGGTTGCGCCTTGTGCTTGAAGAGATTGTCACCCCCCTGCACCTTGAGATTATAAACAGGCTTTCTCTCTCCACCAATACAGAAGGTAAAGAGGTTATTAAAAAATCGTTAACAGAGATTGAACATGATGTGCTGCTTGAACTGATAGGGAGCCATAGCGAATACCAGGATAATAAAGAAGAGCTGGCGCAACTCTGTTTATCCATCAGGAATGCTGTGCTCAAGGGTGATGCCGGTGATGATGAACTCCTGGGCATTATACAGGATAAGGAATAATCATGCAGATACTTTCAGTACATCTTAAAAACATAAAACCTCATCGTGACAGGGAACTCAATTTTGTTAAAGGGATAAATGTGCTTTCAGGCAACAATGGCGCAGGTAAAAGCACCATACTTGAGGCGATAGGATATGCCCTGTTTGGTGTTGATGCCCGTGACTTTGTAGGCAATATCGAGCGTTTTA
>CAZSZQ010000103.1:0-12482 GCA_964610475.1 uncultured Desulfatiglans sp. | reverse complement strand
GGGATGTTCAGCCTTGATATGCCGGTAAATATGATAAACTTTCACTGGGGCATGAACACAAAAAATATTGAGGCATTGTTAACAAGGGCAATAAACGGCCTTTCTGGACATACCATTGTGAGGCATGCATGCGGTGCATGGCATATTGTAAAAAGGAAGCAATAATTGCAGGCCATTCATGGGGAGTATTACTCTTTTATATCACTTCTGTGCCGTTAAATTTTTTATTATTAAAAGAGACTGATCTGTTCGCCGCTATAGGGGTTGAAAACTTCTGGTTAAAACAGACTGCTGAAATGGTTTATGTCATCCCGGCAATAATTATTTCATACTGGGTATACTGGCTCCTGATTCAGGTCACATTTGTTAACACCCTGTTTACCTATACCTCTCTCACAAGATATTTCCGCCGCTATCATTAGTCTAAAACCGGACTAAAGGATTTTGAGATAAAAAATAAATGAATTCAAGTCACATGTACGTCAGAGTTATTATAAGAAAATCACAATAGACCAGGCCTGTTACAATCTCGCATTTAATTGGCTCTCAAAAAACTATACGCCACTGGCAACCCTGGATTCGCTGCATCTTGCAATAGCATCACTGAATAGTATAAAGATTATTACAGCCGACAAACAGCTTGCGAGAGCAGCGCATAAATTAGGTATAAATTATCAGTTAATCTGATTTCCCCTTTACCTCATATGAATATATACGCTTTCAGGTTATAAGGTTGATGGTTTTAAAGCTAATACCCGAATCAATCTGCCCTAATAATTCCTGTGAACGTTTGAACAGAAATTCGGTCCATTACCCCCCTTGCAGATAATCCATGTATAATTGCGGCAGCTTATTATCCAGTGAAAATGATATCCCCTCATTTACGATTAAACTGTGGGCCTTGTTATCATAGGTGAGCCAGTAACCTTTTAAATCCTTTGCAAGAGCGGCATAACATGCGTCATAGCCGGTAAGACCGGATTTGACATAAAAATCGGCTTTTATGGAGAGATCATTTGTCATCGGGTGCCGCAATAATCCTCCTTCGAGGATTGGCATAATGCCATCCCTGAAGGCATTTCCTCCTTCGGGATGAAGACGCATCAATACAGAATAGACCTCGAATGCAAACAGTTCCGGGACAGCATAGTTTTCCGGTGTATCGAGAATATTCTCAAGTATGAGATCTGCCTCAGAATTTGCCTCTTCTTTTATAAACCATTTAACTGCAACAGAGGCATCAATAACCCATATCATTACTCATATCCTCTAAGATTACGTAGTATTTCGAGACTGCTTTTTGCCTCTTTTCTATTGCGTCTTAAACCCTTTATAGACTCAAATAACTGTTTCTTTTCTTCTTCCACTTTCCAGTCAAGAAACCTTTTTTCAAATTGTTCGGGAGTTACAAGCACTGCCCTTACTTTTCTTCCTTTGGTGATAAAGATAGGCTCCTTTGTATCATTTAAACGTTCAAGAACCTCACCCAGATTATTTCTTATCTTCAAGGCATTTATATGTTCCATGATTGCTCCTTACTTTTATTTGTTGATTTCAGATTTTAGTCCAGTTAAGTGCATACGTCAAGTGTAGATACATATATGCACTTAACCCTTTTCGGGCAAAAATCTGAAATTGTTTATTTTATTCAGGTATAATACCGGGTATACTGGCTTCATATCCGGATTCCGTTTATTAATGCCCTGTTTGCATATACCTCTTTCACTAAGTATTTTCGCCGGTATCATGAGCCTGAAACCTGCCTGAAGGAACTTATTTTAAACCCGGGTTATGCATTAGCCATCTACTGGGGCTTTTAAAAACCTTGTTGTCCCGCCTGTGGCGGGATTTCACGATTTTGATCCTCAACATATCAGTGAATATGCCTGCGGGTCAAAATCGATGCAACTTCTTGTTTCGCCAGGGTCTTTAAAACCTCGCTACGATTCCTGCTACAAAAATCCGGGTTAAATTTTATACCTTAGTAGGTACTATTAAGTTTTTCTTCTCTCACTGTTAGTAGTTCATAAGAAAAGGCACTATTATTGCATTTGATAAAGAGGATGAACTATTTTAATAAGGCACGGTTCTGAGTATCAATTATTAAATAATATAACTCACTTTAAGTTTATTTTAATTATCTAATGTAGTCAATGGAGATGGCTAATGGTTGAAAAACCACCATATGAGGAACTGGCAAAAAAGATCAGGAAGCTGGAAAAGTATATTGATAGGCAAAAGCAGGCTGAAAATTCCTTACTTCACCGTGCAAAACTTGAAACCCTTATTTCCGATATCTCTACCTCATTTATCAATATACCCTCAAAATCCATTGACGAGACCATTCGTTATTCATTAAGACTTCTGGGAAAATTTGCAGATGCCGACCGTTGTTATGTTTTTTTGATTAGCGATGACGGATTAAAATTAGATAACACACATGAATGGTGCGGGAAAGGAATAGAATCTCACATAAATAACCTTAAAAATCTACCTATTGATATCTATCCATGGTGGATGAATAAACTGAAAAACAAAGAAAGTATCATCATCAGCAGGGTTGATGACCTGCCCCTGGAGGCATCTGCAGAAAAAGAGGTTCTGCAATCCCAGGATATCCGGTCAATCGTGGCTGTACCAATGGTATACAAGGATGAACTGGTCGGTTTTCTGGGATTTGACTTTGTAAAAAAGGAGACTCCCTGGAAGAATGAAGACACATTACTCCTTAGAACAACAGGAAATATCTTTATAAGCGCCCTGAAACAAAAAGAGATTGAGGAGAACCTTATAGAAAAGGAAAACCGCCTCAGAACCATCCTGAAGAACCTCCCTGGTGATGTAATAGTACATGATCTTGAAGGGAAAATATTGCTTGTGAATGATGAAGCCTGCAAAGTAAAAGGGTACCCGGAAGAAGATCTGCTTAATATGAGTATTCAGGATCTTGACCCGGAAACTGTAACAAGAAACGACAGGGAAAATGTCTGGTATAAACTTAAACCAGGCAAAGCAGTAAATTTTGAATCCATCTCCGTGAGAAAAGACGGTTCTCAATACGTGAGTGAGGTTTACCTGAATGCCGCCGAACTGGAAGGTCTGCCTGTTATTATAGCAATATCTTTTGATATCTCCGAGCATAAACGTCTGCTTGAGATGCTCGCGCAGAGCGCTGAAATGGAGCGTTTGATAAGCGAGATATCTTCTGAATTTGTAGGCCTGAGCTCAAACCGGATAGATGAAGGCATAGACCGTGCTTTAGCCTCACTCGGCGCCTTTTCGGGTGCTGATCGCGCCTATGTGTTTTTGTTTCAGGAAGATAATGAACTAGTTGATAATACACACGAATGGTGCGCCGAAGGGGTAAAGCCTGACATTGGGGATTTTAAAAACAGGGCATTATCCAAATATCACCCTATGCTGATTGAACATATCCTTAAACATGAGGTCTTCAATGTGCCTGATGTTGAAACCATACCTGATGAATTCAGTGTTGAAAGGGAACACTTCAAGGCCAATGATGTAAAATCCGTAATAGCAGTTTCCATGAAGCTGGATGTCCGCATTATCGGTTTCATCGTATTACACTCATTAAAAAGGACCCGGAACTGGAGCAAGGATGTCCAGTTGCTTCTGCGTGTAGCAGGCGAAACATTGAGCAATGCCATTGAGCGTAAGCGCGCAGAAAAAAGGCTGAGGGAAAGTGAAGAAAAACTTGCACGGTCAAAAAAAATGGAGTCCCTTGGACTGCTTGCAGGCGGAGTGGCGCACGATCTGAATAATGTCCTGTCAGGAATAGTAAGTTATCCTGAACTTCTCCTTTTAGATCTTCCTCAAAACAGCACGCTCAGGAAACCTATACAAACAATACTTGAGTCAGGAAACAGGGCGGTTGCAATTGTTCAGGATTTACTGACAATCGCTAGAGGAGTGGCCTCGCCAAAGGAACCTTTAAATCTGAATACTATTATTAAAGAATACCTGAAGTCACCGGAATTTATAAACTTCAAGCAGTACTATCCTGATATCAGGGTCAGGACAGACCTTGATACTGAATTGCTCAATATTAACGGATCACCGATTCATCTGAGAAAGATTATCATGAATCTGGTGTCAAATGCATCCGAGGCAATTGAAAATAAAGGAATTATAAAAATATCCACATGTAACCGGTATCTGGACAGGCCTTTAAGAGGATATGAGGATGTAAATGAAGGTGAATATACAATCCTGTCAGTTTCGGATAACGGTCCCGGAATACCGGATGCTTTTATAGAAAGGATCTTTGAACCATTCTTTACAAAAAAGCATATCGGCAGAAGCGGAACAGGCCTTGGCCTTGCTGTGGTATGGAATATACTGCAGGATCACGAAGGATACGTAAATGTTTCAAGCGACAGTAAAGGCACTATCTTTGAGTTATACTTTCCCATAACCAGGAGTAAAATCTATAAAAAAGATATGTCCATATCTATTACCGAATTAAAAGGCAATGGAGAAAATATCCTTGTTGTCGATGATATAGAAAGCCAGAGAGAAATAACCTGTTCAATCTTAAGCGCATTGGGATACAAATGTGTTGCCGTTTCCTGTGGTGAGGATGCCGTTGATTATTTAAAAGATAATCCGGTGGACATGGTTTTACTCGATATGATTATGGACCCTGGTATAAACGGCCGTGAGACATATAACCGTCTAAAAAAAATAAGGCCGAATCAGAAGGCACTTATAGTAAGCGGAATGGCTGAAACCGATGAAGTAAAAAAAGCCCAGGCTCTGGGTGCAGGACAATATGTAAAAAAGCCGCTGACTCTTGAGAGGATAGGTCTGGCGATAAAAAAGGAGCTGGGTGGATAACTTTTGCCCTAAACCTTGCCGAGCGCTGCCCTGACTCTCTGCGGTGTCATGGGCATTTCAAATAGCCTTGCCCCCGTTGCATCAAAGACACCCGTGGCAATAACCGCACCCATGCCTATAACAGCAGGTTCACCAGCCCCCTGCGGAGCGTTATTATCCTTTTTGAGTATTACTGTCTCTATCTTTGGCACCCATGAAAAGGTGGGAATTTGATAGGTGTCGAAACTCTTATCAAGGACAGCTCCATCACTGAATCTTATGCCTTCAGAAAGTGCATATCCCATACTCATGACACATGAGCCTTCCATCTGTATCTTTGTTCCCTGGGGATTAATGCAAAGGCCCATATCGTATACACAAACCACCCTCTTGACTCTGATCTTTCCTGTAATTTTATCCACCTCAATCTCACCTATATGGGCTACATAGGTTCCAGCGTCAATACCGCATGATATACCATATCCCCTGCCGCTGACAGGTTTCGAAGGCGTATAACCAAACTTATCAGCAGCGGTCTTAAGCACCTCTGCCATTCTTTCGTCTTTGAGATTTTTCAGACGAAATTCAAGCGGATCAATACCTGTCTTAAACGCCATAAGACTTATCTGCATCTCCTTTGCATGTATATTATTGGGGCCCCCCGGCGCACGCCACGGACCTACCCTGAAAGGATGCGCGCCAGGAGGAGGCATCATCCAGTTTCCATATACATTCACCAGGCTATTAGGAATATCATATATTACTTCAGCACATCTGTCTCCGGCCATATATACGTCATAATTCCAGAATACTATCCTGCCTGTTCCGTCTATGCCTGATTTTATCTTTATGACAGTGGCTGGTCTGAATGTGTCATAAAAGAATTCCTCTGCCCTGTTAAATGAGACTTGAACAGGCCTGCCGGTGAGTTGTGCAAGTTTTGCCGCCTCAAGGGCCTCAATGTTTGAATCTGTTGACATGGTAAGCTTCCCGCCAAAAGCCCCTCCAACAAAAGGAGTTATAACCCTCACTCTGTCAGAGGGGAGTTTAAGACCTTCTGCTACGGTCCTCTGGACAGCAAAGGGTGACTGGGTTGACGCCCATATGGTAACCTTCCCGTTTTCTATATTTGCCATGCTTGTGTGGGTTTCCATCGGGGCATGGGCCACATAGGCGCTCATATAGGTTTCTTCAATTTTTTCTCCGGCAAGCTTTACGCCCTCTTCAATGTCACCCTTTTTTTCTTTTACCTGCGCCTGCATAGATGTTTTTAAGAGATGATCATATATGGTCTTTTCATTAACACCTGTTTCAGGCAGGTCATATTCTGCCTTTATTTTTTCTAATGCCATTCGTGCGATATCCGGGGTTTCATGCAAAACGGCAATAATGTCATTATCTTCCATGACCTGAATCCCATCAATTTTTTTTGCTTCTGAAAGATCGACGCTTTTTAATAATGCCCCATGGGCTGGCGGTCTCAGGATACAGGCATAAAGTATTCCAGAAAGACGGATATCACCGGCATATTGAGCCTTGCCTGTGACCTTTTTATATGCGTCCTGATGTAAATATGGTTTACCAATGTACTCAAAATCAGCAGGAGATGTAACAGGAGGCTTTATGTCAAGATGCTTTTCTATTATTTTCCCCTTTGTAAGGGTACCATAGGCAACTTTATGATCAGGGTTTTTCTTATCAAAAAAAACGCCGTTCTTTGTGATGAGTCTGTCAACAGGACATTTAAGATAATCTGCTGCAAGTTCTCTTAATACACCCTTTGCCTCGGCAGCAGCACCTCTGACCTGAACACCTAAGATGCGTATGGCCATTGAACCGCCTGTCCCGATGTCCCAGGGGCATGTATCCGTGTCACCCATGACCATATCAACGACATCATAGCCAACATCAAGCTCATCTGCTATTATTTGCGGAAAAGATGTAATTGTACCCTGCCCCATATCTACCTTGCCTATAAAACAGGTAACACGTTCTTCAGTGCCTATCCTTATAAATGTATTAAAGTCCGGAGGCGGACCAAAGCCTGGTTGAGCTATTGACTTGACAGGATTTCCTATGGTGCAATAGATTATGATGCCCCCGCCAAGTAACCCCATCTTTTTCAAAAAGTCACGTCTTTCATGATCTAATATCTGGCCGTAAGGCTCTTTTGTGAAATCGCCCTTATGATCATGCTTCATGTGCGTTACCTCCTTTTAATTACTTTAGCAGCATCTTCAATAGCGTCTATAATCCTGGGATGAGCGCCGCAGCGGCAGAGATTTCCATCCATGGCGCTTATAATTTCTTTTCTTGTGATTTTAGGATTTTCTGTCAGTAGACTGTGGGCCTTCATTATCATACCAGGGGTGCAGAACCCGCATTGAAGTGCATCATGATCCATAAAGGCCTTTTGCAGGGGATGGAGGTTCCCGTCCTTTTCAAGCCCTTCAATAGTAGTGACCTTTGATCCGGCAACATCCCTGATGCGTACCTGACATGACTGCATGGCATCACCATCAATAAGCACAGTGCATGCGCTGCATACACCTTCACCACAGCCATATTTTGTTCCGGTGAGCCCGAGTTCAGTTCGAAGCACCCAGAGGAGTTCCCTGTCACCTTCAACCTCAAGAGTTACAGGCTTATCATTAATTGTGAAGCTGATCTGTTCTTTCATATTAATGCCCTCCCGTGATTTTATTAGGTTTACTATGTCAAGACATTGTATAGAATTTTCAAATATTTTGCAAAGAGGTTAATTTTTATTGTATATACTCATTAAACATCCATATTTCTATACGTCGTACCACTTTATTAGCCTTTACAAAACCGGTCTTATATATTTTTTAAGCCCTTTTCATTCTATTTGCCTCCATGATCTTTTTCATATTAGTCTCGTTGAGCGAATAAAAAGAGATTATCAGGATTGCAATAATACCGCAGCCCGCAGGTATGTAACATATAATATCCATGAGGTTGCCTGCGATTTCTCCCGTTACCTCCATACCTGCGATATACCCTATGAAGGAGAGCCCAAAGCCCGCAATTGCCCCGGCAAGAGAAGCGGCTATTTTTATAGGAAGTGTAAACATAGACATAGTAAAGGCGCTGGCATCTTTTCCTGTTTTAAAATAACCGTATTCAGCAGCATCCATATACATTGCCTGGCGCATTGGACCGGCAGTTCCAAAGATAAAGCTTCCAAGGCAGATAATACCTGTAAAATGATATGGGCTCAATGACCCGAATGCACGAAGAAGAAGATAGGATGCAACACCCCATGCTGTTGCAAACAGGTATGTCTTTTTCTTTCCCAGAAAATTTATCACAACCGGGGCATATAATGAGGTCACGAAGCTTACAATACTTGTTGCGAGTGTATGATATGACATCCATGCTTCATTCAGAAGAATGTATTTTAAAAAGTAGATTGCCATGTTCAGGAGACTGAACAGGGCCAGTTGGTACATTACATCGGCAGCCATTAAAACCTGAAGCTGCCTGTTAGCAAGTACCTGTTTCATTATTTCCCAGAGAGTAATATTGGCGGATGAATCAAGTTTTTTACCGGGATCATATTTTTCGTAGTCCCTTGTCTGATAGAAAAGATTCCAGTAACCAAACATCTGGATAACTCCAAGGATTGCAACAGTATAAAAATATCCCATGGATGGACTTTGAAGGCTGAAATAATTAAGTAATTTTATTATGCAGAGACTGAAGACAATCTGGCTTGCCATACCAAACTGGATATTCCTTGCAGATATCCTGAGCCTCTCCTTAAGGTCTGTTGACATTACTGAGATAAAACCCATGTGTGCGTTAAATGCAAAATTAAGGCTGATATGGCCTATAATAAAGGCAAGGGTCAGGTATATAATCTTCATGCCGTAACTTAAATTCAGGTTAGTAAAAGAGAGTGTAAAAAATATAAAGGTTGTTACAGGAATAAACAAAAACCATGATCTGAACTGTCCCCATCGCATCTGGATCTTTTGAATCATACTGCCGGAGATAAAAATTGAAATGGTGTCAATAGTACCAGCAACAGACATGATAATCCCCATATGAATAGGAGATATCATAGCAACATCTGTAAGAAATATAGAGTAGTACATCATGCCAAGCGACATCATCAGCGAGAGACTGAAATTTGCAGCACCGTAGCTGTTAACAATTATACCTGGAAGTTTCTTTTCCATTTTGGAGTTTTCCTTTAAGACAAATAGTTTAATATATTCCTTAAGCGCCGCATGATTTACGTACAACAAGGGCAGGTTTGACAAGAATATCACGCGGAGGCAGAAGGGGATTTTCTATACGCTCAAGCATTACCTGCATGGCAATGGTTCCTATATCCGTGCATGGCTGGTGGAGAGTGGTAAGAGAGGGGCTCAGAAGCTCCGCATACCGCACATCATCAAAACCTGCAACACGGATCTTTTGTGGTACAGGATACCCGATTGCACTGAGTGTTCTCATAAGGTTTGCGGCAGTGAGATCATTGGCACAGATTATGGCTGTTGCACCATGATCAATAACACCTCTTATGAAATCTTTGTCCGCCGGATCTCCACTGTGAACCCACCCGGGATCAGGTGAAATACCGTTGTTTAAAAGAGCCTCTCGATAACCTGATATACGAAGGCTAACAGTTGGTGCAGAGCCCGGCCTTGATAAGAAGTCGACTCTTTTGCATCCAAGGTTTATAAGATGGTCTGTAATAAGAAAGCCTGCAAGGCGGTTATCAATACCAACCAGATCAAGACCGCTTCGCTGGGGGAAAGGGATTATATCTCGATCGAGCAAAACAATTGGTATACCTGCTGATTTCATGGATGCTATAACCGACCGGTTGATCCTGTCTTTGTCTTCAGTCAATTCGAGGGGGGCAAAAAATACACCTGCAACCCTCTGTCTTATATAGCTTTCGCAGACCTGCTCTATCAGCCCGGGATCAGGGTCACCATGCTTTTCACCAAAATCACCCCATAAAAGTGTATGGTTATTTTTCTGCGCAAGACGGGCAATCTGTCCGCAGATGGGTTCAAATATCTCAGTACTTCCAAGCCCCGGAATCAGAAGCCCGAACCGCCATGATTCGACCTGCTTTTGCGCCTTATGAACATAGGTTCCTGATCCGACCTTACGCTCAACAAGCCCCATATTCTGAAGGTCGTGCAACGCACGGGCGACTGTAGGTCGTGATGCACCGAATTGTATAACAAGTTCGGCCTCGGATGGAAGACGGTCGCCCTCCATGTATTTTCCTGACTCAATATCGGAAAGGACATAATTAAAAACCTCACGATGCTTTGTTTTGCGAGGTATTTTTTCCCCCTGATCCAGGGTCCGGTTATCAAGGTTATCAGTCATATTTCCTCCTGTACTTAAATTGATACTACATATTCAATTGAGAAATTGTCAATACAACTTTCAGATTTTTTGCAAAGGGGGATTAAAACAGAAATTAAAAATCAGTGGAACGGTTATATGCTTGAATTTAAAATATAATCAGCAGATAAAAATGGCGGATTATAAACTGATAAATCGGATATTATATTGAAATATATGGTACTTTTTATTGACAATAAGCTATCATTTATAGCAAATATGATTTTACATTATATGGGTTGGTGTAAATAAATAAGCTGCCTCTTAACAATGATGTGGACGATATATAAAAAGTATATTTAAAAGATTGATACTGGTTGCTGGGTGCAGGATATTAAAAAGACAAGTATCCAGAATCAAGTATCCAGAATCAAACATTAAGTATCAGATTCTAAAATGAAAAAGGTGCCAAAAACCTAAAATAATGACTAGTTCTTTACCAATAAAGTTCCCACTCACCTTTGCAGGGATCGGCGAACTCCTTTTTGATGTGTTTGAAAACGGGTCAGAAACCCCTGGAGGTGCACCATTCAATTTTGCTTTTCATGTTCATCAGCTCGCCAGACAGATGGGTATTGGTGAGGGATATATTGTCAGCTCTGTCGGTAACGACACGAGAGGCAACAGGATCATTGACGCCCTTAAAAAAAAGAAGATGTCTACTGCTTTTATAGAACAGGATCATCAGCATCCGACAGGCCTTGTTTCAGTTTTTATGCGAAACGGAGAACCTGGATACCAGATAGAAGCTGACGCTGCATGGGATTACATCTCAAACTTCCCGGGGTTAAAAGAGCTGGCAGAACGTTGTTCTGCTGTATGTTTTGGCAGCCTGGCACAGAGAAACGGGGTGTCCTGCGAAACGATCAGAAATTTCCTCAGGTTTCTTCCGCAACAGGCAATAAGTCTCTATGATGTTAACCTAAGGCAGAACACATTAACAGGAGAACTGGGGTATTCTCCTGAAATTATAGAATACAGTTGCCAGGCTGCAACAATCATAAAGGCAAACAGGTCGGAACTGAATACAATATTGGATATACTGGGGTTAACCTGTAATGGGGATAATACCCTTGAAGGTATAAAACAGAGAATGGATATACTCCTTACACGATTTTCTGCACAGGCGATTGTAATAACACGGGGAGACCAGGGAACGCTTGTTTTAAAACGGGATGGAGAATTTATAATGACCCCGCCCAGAAGAATAAAAGGAACAGCCCATCCGGTTGGTGCCGGGGATGCCTGCTCTGCAGGAATTGTGTTCGGCTTCACACTTGACTGGGATATTAAAGCAACCATGGAGCTTGCAAACAGCATGGGTGCAGATGTTGCATCCCATCCATCTGCCACACCTCCGCTTTCGCAGGAAACACTTGATTTTGCGAGAGGGCAGCTACTTCATAAATTATAGAGATGAAATATTTCTAGCCTCTACATTTTCTTGCTCCCACGGTCTTGTGGAAACCAAATAGAAACAGGTTTCTTTCCCCTGCTAACTGTCAAACCGCTACCCTGTTTTTTTTATTACACCTAAGGGATGAGGGTGATACCTGTCTTTTTTATCTCTTTAGCAAGAGTACCCCCGTTATGGTAGTCTTCAGGTGTAAAAGGGAGAGGTTCAATCCTGCTGTCTATTTTTCTGCGAAAAGGGACTATTCTCCTGCGGTCTTCAAATCTATCACCTGTAGGGACCTCTGGGGAAAACTAGGGGACATGGGTAAAAAGATAAATCAACCATTTTCTTTTACCTTTTTACCTAGGTTGTCTCACAGTGCCTTCAACAGTTATCTGAAAAAAACGGGGAAACCGGTATATCCATTGAATATGCAATGGCCCTCAGAAGTTCAGCCTCCTCAACAGTCACAGTTTTATCAAAAAGCACGCAGTGGGCGCAGGCGTCGAATACTGTTCTTTTAATACCGGGTGACGCGAGAGCCAGACGGCTGAGTGTCTCGTGCAGTGACTGAAGGGATATTCGATCACGAGGCAAAATCCCGCTCCCGGTCCTGGCGGGCAGGCGGTACATAGCTGCTTTAAAGGCAGTTTCAGTGTCTTTGTTATTGTGGCCAGCATAAGCTAGAACCGATACAAGGTTAATTATATCTGGTGCCAGGTCGTCAAGGTTTTTATATGTGACTTTTTGTGAAGACGCTTTAAAGGCAGCGCCCAGTCTGTGTGTGATTACCTCCTTGAAGCAGAACTCATAGAGGTTAATTTTTTTGTCTGCTTCAATAAGAATTTTTATA
>CAZSZQ010000102.1:0-12538 GCA_964610475.1 uncultured Desulfatiglans sp. | reverse complement strand
AGCAGACCCTGCTGTCATACACTATATACCCTTCGGATTTGGGTAATGATTCCTTTGCAGCGGCCTTTGCAGTACCAGGCACGCCTGCGGCTATCGCCCCTGCTGCAATAGCAGCTGCCCCGCTTCCCACCAGGAACTCACGTCTGTTCAATCTCTTCTTACTCTCTTCGGATTTTTCAGATTCAGCCATTGACCTTTCTCCTTTGCTTGATTGTTGCATCTGATCTCTTGCCTGAAATCTAATACTTTATGCCTTATATCTTTTTCGATATAAGTGTCAATAGAAAAGTAATGCTATAAAAACTGACCAAAAAAGGCGTCAATGTTGTATTTTTTAATCAAATACTTACTATCTTTATATTTTTTTTAACATAACAACCATTTCATAATATCAGGATTTGTCCTTAAAGACCATATGTCAAAACTGATATATTTTATTTGACAAAAAAATATTTAATAAATTATGTTTATAAGGTTTTTTCACCTTGAACCGATTGAGCTTAAAAAAAACTGTCTGGATCAATGAAGGCCTTGCGGCATCAACCGATCTTCCGTGGGGAGGTAATAAGGAAAGCGGATTCGGAAAGGTAAGTGGCATATCGGGTGTTCATGAGTTTACACAGGAAAAGGTGATATGGGTTGACCTTCATAACGGGAAAATGCAAATTTTGAAATGAGAAAAAATTAAATGTTTCTAAAAAAGGAGGACAACTTGGAATTTAAAGGAAAAACAGCTGTTGTAACCGGCGCATCAGGAGGTATAGGCCGCAGTATTGCAATCCTCCTGGCTAAAGAGGGAGCAAATATAGTACTGGCCTCACGAAACATCCCTAACATGGAAGAGGTTAAAGGTAAAATAGAGGAGGTCGGACAAAAGGCCATTGTTATTGCCTGCGACATGGCAAAGGACGAAGAGGTTATTTCCATGAAGGATAAGGCGATTGCAGAATTCGGTAATATTGAAATCCTCATTAATAATGCTGCTGTTGGTGTGCGCGGAATTCTGGATAATGTGTCAATCGAAGACTGGAAATTTATTATCAACACAAACCTTATGGGATATGTGCGAAACATACATGCATTCATGCCCCATTTTATTGAAAGAGGCAGCGGTTATATTGTTAATGTATCATCAATACAAGCCCTTGCATATACGGCTGAAATGCTGAACATACCATATATAACTACCAAGGCGGGTATCATCGGATTGACCGAATCCATTTACGGCTACCTTGGACCAAAGGGCATAAAGGTTTCATGCCTGGTGCCTGGTGCAGTGAGAACAAATATCAGCATCAATTCAAGGTTTGTGGGCACAGAAAAAGAAAAGAGCAAAATGAGAAAGGTTGACGAAGAATTTTTTAAGATGCCGTTTTTTCTCACAGCAGATCAACTTGCGGAAGGCCTTCTTGAAGGAATGAAAAGAGAAGACTATCTCATTCTGGTCCCGGATATGTATGACAAGTGTAAAAAACAGGGAAGAGATATAAAGAAGCTGAATGAATTCATGAAAAAATCCCTTATACGGACTGGCCCGGATGGTGCTTGATCCGGACTTGTCAAATTATTTATTACCTGAATTTTGCACCGGATGTCGTAGTGAGGCGTAAAACGCCCATAATAGATATTTGGTGAAAGATCCAGGTATTATATCCCCATATCTTATAGATAACAAAAAACAGCCCGTGAATAATATTATTAATGGGCTGTTTTTTTATTTTGATAAGGCTCTATAAAGTGCTTCCAGGTTCATGTTAAAGATGCCTGCCATCGGACCCTCTTTGGGTATATTGTCGAATTCCCTCGAAACCGTTATTTTTTTACGTACCCCTTCAATATCCAGGCCCTCTTTTATAGCTCCGCCTACAAATTCAATCCACATCTGAATCATACCCTTCATGGCATCAAAGGCGCTTTTATCCGTTATCTCGCCATGCCCTGGAATAACATGATCGACATCCAGTTTACTCAACCGGTCAAGAGACTTTATCCATGCCCCGGGAAGGGCGTCTATAAAAATGGGCATTTTCAAATTAATATTATCGGAGACAAAGAGGACCCTTTCTTCCGGGACATGCACCGCAAGCTGTTTTGGCGTATGCCCCGGAACAGACAGGATTTTTATAGTATGGTCGCCGAGATATATTATTATCTCCCCATCAACAGATATATCGGGTGGCCTGAAATAGAATGTGTCATCAGGTTCAGGGCTGTCAGGCGCCATCCATGAAAGCTCCTTGATAAAATCTTTTACTTTGGCATTTCTGAGCGCTTTTACAGACTCCACTGTCCCTATAACTGTGCCGCCCAGGTAACAGCTTCCGCAATAATGATCTGTGTGCGCCTCATTTATAATCACATATTTAACAGGTGCGTATTTATTTATCTTCTGCCTCCAGTCCCTGGCCTCTGCCGGCACCATTGGAGTATCTATTACTACTGCCCCTTCTTTTGTTACTACAAAACCTGAGTTACAGCCATGAAAAGCAGTACCAGCATAAACATTCTCGGTAATCTTCTGCATATAAAATCCTCTTTTGTATAGGTTTATATTGCCGGATTTGTAACAGTGTATGTTATTCCAGCATATTCGCTCTCTTTTGTGCGTTCATTCGTGATTGTCTTCGCTCTTCTTCATATATTTCGCGTTTCTGATCGAACGGCTCATCAGGCAGTGCGGAAATTATTTCATCAAAGGATTTCTGAAATTCTTCTTCAAACTCAGGGTGGGGAAGGATATAAAAATCATTACACTGAATCGCCTTTAAAACCTTCTTTCCAACTTCAACAGGATCCATACCGGCAGGCAATACTTTTCTGAAGACCTGAGAGGTTAATCCCCTTGTCTGGTGTAATTCCTTATCAATATTACCATAATATTTTTTAAGTCTGTTTTCTTCACTCTGCTCTAAATTGGTGGCAACGGTTCCCGGGCACAGAACCGAAACACCTATGCCAAAGGGTGCAAGATCATAACGCAACGATTCGGACAATCCGCGTATAGCAAATTTTGTAGCCGAATAGATACCTGTTCCGGGTCCTGCTATTATACCGGCAATTGAAGATGTGTTAACAATATGACCACTGCCGAGCTGTTTTAAACGGGGAATAAAGGTCATGAGGCCATTGAAAACCCCGCCCAGGTTAACATCCATCAGCCAATCCCAGTCTTCATATTGGGCCTGATCAATTGGCCTGATTATATTAACTCCTGCATTATTGCATAATATATCAACAGGACCGAATATCTCCTCGGTTTCTACAGCAGCCTTTTCAAACCCCTTTCTGTCTGATACATCAAGGAGAATTGGATGGATAGCCTGACCTTTATTGTTAAAATATGAAACGGCGCTATCCAGATGATCCTGGCGAAAATCAGCGATAACCACCTTCATGCCTGCAGAAGCAAATACCTTCGCCATTCCCAGGCCGATTCCACTGCCTCCTCCGGTAATGAATGCCGTTTTCCCCTTTATATCCTTCATATAATTAATTATCCGCTGTTTTGGGTGAAGTTGATATTAGTTTAAAGGAGATTCAGGATCCAATGCAACATATTTCTTGACAGACTGCAGTTAATTTATCATTTAATATGGGGTCTTTTTAAAGGAGATAAACCAATGTACGGCTGGATGGGCAAGATCCTGTATGTTAATCTGACTGATTCTCTGATAAAAGTTATAAATTCAAAACCATATGTTGAAAAATATCTGGGAGGCCGCGGCCGATTTTTCAGGCTACGAGGGGCAGGCAATGGCTGCAAAGACCATCCAGAACCGCACCTACATCAAGGAGAGTCTCGGCCTGTGCGACTGGGCATACCCGATTTCATATTCATTCGGCACTCCTGACCGCTTTGGAGACCCGGAACTGGAGGCAAAACTTTTTTCAGCCATCACCGGCGTTTCCGGCGAGGTGCTTGAGGAGATAGGTGAACGTATCTACAACATGCAAAGACTTATCCTCTTGCGTGAAGGACGCAGGACACCGGAAGACGATTACCCCATGCCGCACAATTTTGTTGAACCGCTCGAAAGCCCGGCGCACACCGGGATCCTTGTACCAGGCCCCGGTGACAGCGTCGTAAATACCAGAGGCAGGATTCTGGACCGTGAAAAGTATATGTCAATGCTCAAAGAATTTTACCGGCTCCGGGGATGGGACGAAGAGACGGGGTTACCGCTTGCGGAGACTCTGGAAAAGCTTGGGATTAAAAAATATTCATACGACTGTATAAAATAATAAATTACTACCTGAATTTTGCACCGGGTTTCGTAGTGAGGCGACGAAAGCCTTGTGTTTAAAGGTCGTTTCAAGCCGTAATAGATATCTGGTGCAAAATTCAGGTACTATCCCGTTTATTATGTCTTTCTGGATTCAGCTATACGGATAAGGGTATTTATGAGCTTTTCCAGACCATATTCATTTTCAAGAAAAGCAAGTCCGGTCTCCAGGTTATCAGTACCGTGCCTATCCTCTACCTCCTCTTCTCTTTCTTCATAAATCAGCACATCATTCAGACACCACTCAACGCAGAGAGGTTTTTCTTCACCTTCGCACATATCACATTTAAGAGGAAGGCCTGAATCTGGCTCTCTGAACATATCTCTTGAAGGGCAGGCAGCCCTGCAGAAGGTACATTCAACGTATTCCTTTCCGTCTATCACATATTTATCCCTGCCTGCGCATTCAGCAGGGGTATATTCACCTGCGAAGACAGGCAGCCAGATGTCCATAAGACGGTGAGTGATTACCTTTATACGGGACACAGCCGGATTGATACTGCTGTATTTGGGAACTGAATGAAAAGCGGAGCAGACAACCTCACAGGTCCGGCAGCCATTACATTTATCTGCTTCAATTTTAATAGTCTTAATGATTTTCCTGATTTTTCCCATCTGTTAAAATTCCTTTTTTTTCCAGTTCATCTGCAACATAGTCCAGATCCAGTTCATGCAGGCGTTCCCTTGTAGGGATGCCTTCCTCGTTCCATCCCTTAAATGTATAGTAATGCTTTATAAGCATTTCTTCGAGGTCCGGAAACCTGTGTTTCCAGTTGTCTGCAGGGGGAAGCTCATCAGCCCTTCGCATACCGCGCAGATTGTTTAAAGCCCTGTGAAGGTTTCTGCTGCGGTTGACAATCTTTTTTAAACCAGCCTCATCCAGATCCATTCCTGCAGCAAAAGAGATCAATTTCGGATAATTATGAATATGATAGGGGGGCTTAAGACAGAATGATCCCATTCCGGAACATAATCCAAGTGCATCATCTATATTATGCAGCATCTCCATCCAGTCCACAATCTCTGACGAGATTTGAGGTGTAGGATAGTAGGGATTGGCCTTTTCTCCACGCGGTTCCCAGTCCACAAAATATTTCTTGAATTTTTCATCAGGCAGCTGCGGCCACTCTTTTACGAATTCTTCGCGATCCTCCCTTTTAGGAAAGGCCGCCTGGGGCCAGTTCCCCTCTATCTGAGTGATACTGATCTTCTCGTTAGTCGCAAACATCAGGTAATAGATGGGGTCCAGCATACCAAGCTTAATGTTCATCTGCTCGTGCTTCTTGGTTGTGTTGTGGTCAAAAGCCTCAGCACCTTTTCCGATCCGCCTGGCTGCCCAATAGGTTCCGTCAGCCAGAATATCACCTATCCCTTCCCGGTGTGCAACCCGGTCGAGCAGCCAGAAAAAGCGCCCCTCTTTGTCTGCAGGGCAGCCTTTAAAGTCATCATCGGTTAAAATGCCAGCTTCATACAGCTCCACAGCAAAGGCCAGAATCTGTGGGGTCGAAAAAGAGTCAAGCCCGTATTCAAACGCCTGTTTACAGATTCTCCAGCTGAAGTCGAGATCATCGACAAAAGCCGCCATGTTATAAGTCAGTTTCGAATAGCATTTCATCATATAAGGCGGAACATCCTTATGGACGACCAGCGCCCCGCACTGCTGGGGACAGTTAAAACAGCTTATAAAACGTTTGATGGCTTCAGTCTGGCTCTTATGCCAGCTTTCCTCAATCTCCTTTGACCAGAAATCTTTCCGACGTACCCTTGCATTACCCCATGCAAAGCTCTCCGTGTGCCATTTTTCATCTGTATGCTTCATCATCTGAGGCGAACCGATTCCTGACAGGATAGGCATTATTCCGGGAAGTGGGGTTTCATTGCGGTAGTTGATATATCTGGTTATCTCTTTCATAAGGGCCATGAACTCTTTCCCCCGGGCAAGGTGGACAGCTCTGGTGCCGCGTACTGCAATGGCCTTGATATTCTTATCTCCCATAACTGCACCTCCCCCGCCCCTGCTTGAGCTTGAACGGGATTGCTCTATGGATGCTGTAAAACACCGGTTTTCACCAGCTATGCCAATGGCTGCAACCTGGACATCCGGATTTTTTAGCTCCTTGCGGATCAGCTCCTGGGTCTCGACCGCGCCCTTACCTTTAAGGTGTGATGCATCGCGAAGCTCCACCCTGTCATTGTTGATCCAGATATATATCAGTTCAGGTGATTTGCCACGGATAATCACCTTGTCATACCCTGCGTACTTCAATTCCGGCGACCAGAATCCGCCCATCATAGGGTAAGCCAGCAGATCCGTCTGGGGTGAGATGAAACTGACAATAGTACGGTTGGCGCTTAAAGCCGGCAAACCACACAGTAGTCCGCTGCTGAATATCAGCAGATTTTGGGGATCAAAGGCCTTTGTTCCAGGTGGAACCCGGTCATAGTGGATTTTGACACTGGAGCCGAGGCCGCCCAGATAAAGTTTCATTAATTCCGGATCTGTCTCCACACGTTCTATATTCCCTGTGGTCAGATCAATTTCAAGATTATACCCCGTCTCTGCATACCTCATCTTTAACCTCCGGGATAATTTATATAGTTAATTAATCTTAGACCATCTGACATTCAAGTTTTCCAGGCCCCCGTCAAGGAACAGCCTTTGATAATGGTTATCTGCGTCATAAAACCTGCTCATCATATACTGCTCAAGGTCCCTGTAACTGCTTTCCACCATATCCATGTGTTTCACCTTTATGATAATCTTAACCACCCGCGAAAGGTCGAGCATATCGAGAACATGCCTCCAGTCAAGAGTTCCGTCTTCCAGGCTATTGTGTTCATCCATCGTTCCGCAATTATTGGATGCGTGAACATATTCAACATGATTTCGAACATTTTTAACAAATTCATCTACATCACATCCCAGAATACCTTTACCTCTTCCATTATTAAAATGTCCAAGATCAAATGCATATCCGATATCCGGAAATTTCTCAAGTGATTGATAGGCATCATGTGCGACCAGGTGAGAATCGGATTCATAAAGCATCCGCACATTAATACTCTTTGCGTAATCGATGGCATCCCGGAGTTTATTGACATTTTCATCAATCAGCAATTTATTGTTCAGATGAAACACTAGTTCTCTTGCCCCGATTATTTCGCATATATCAAGCTCAGCCCTGAGTACAGCCATGTCAGCATTGGTAAAATTCCTGTTGGAATGAAAGATGCCTTTTGTTCCTGAATGGATACTCAGATCATATCCGCGTGTATAGCGTTTTACCTTTTCAAGGAAATATTGTTCAAAATAGAGCTTTGAATTGAGCCGGTTTATTTCGACGGTCTTAAAACCTAATTTATCAAGGCGCTTGTACCACTTGGAATCCTTTATAATCTGGGTTGTGATCCCTATCTTTGACATCATTTTTCACTCTTAAAAGATTTCCAATTTAACTGTATTAAAATAACCGGACCACAGGTACTCTCTTCCTGGGGTAACAGTCGATACGCTCATATTTGATTATCATGCATCTCATCGATTGCTGACATTCCTGGAGTAAACGGGCGGACACAAGCTCCTACGCTAAAGCCATGGTGTTGCTAACAGGTCCGCCCCTACCTCAAGATAACCTATGATTACATCACAATGCTGACTGTCTTAACCTCTGTATGATAATCTATCGCCGATTTTCCGTTTTCCCTGCCTATGCCGGACTGTTTGAATCCGCCAAAGGGAAGGTTCGGATCAGGCGGAAGTGTTGCACCGTTTATTGTTATCATGCCTGCATTCACGGCAGCAGCGGTTTTTATGGCATTATTAAGGTTTGAAGTCCAGATATTTGCTGCGAGACCATATTTGGTGTCATTGGCCTCGGGTATTAAATCTTCAAGCGTATTAAAAGGCGTTGCTATCAGTACAGGACCGAATATCTCTTCTCTATAAATTGCAGCTTTCTTGTCAACATCCACAAATATGGTTGGCTTTACAAAATTACCGGGCCTGTCTATGCCTTTACCTCCTGTGACTAGTTTTGCTCCGGAGTCAACCCCCTTCTGCATATATTCAAGGACCCTGGCCTTCTGCGATGCATTGATAAGCGGTCCCATCTCGTTTTCAGGGTCCATACCCGGGCCGACCTTCATTGTTTCGGCCCTGTGCTGAATTGCACTCACCACCTCGTCAAATTTCTTTTTCTGTATGAAAAGCCTTGATCCTGCGACACATATCTGGCCGCAGTTCATAAAGACACATATGGATGCCTCAAATGGAGCTGATTTCATATCCGCATCATCAAATATTATACTCGGTGATTTGCCTCCCAGTTCAAGGGATATTCTTGTCAGATTTTCCATTGCCGCCTTTGCAATGCTTTTCCCTACTTCGGTCGATCCTGTAAAGGTTATCTTGTTGACCCTCGGGTCGGACACCAGCCTGGAACCCACTGTCGCTCCCGGTCCCTGAAGCAGGTTTATGACGCCGTCAGGAACTCCTGCCTCCTGAAGCAGTTCCATCAGCTTTCCTGCAATCAGGGGGGTATCCGAAGCCGGTTTGATAACCATTGTACAGCCCGTTGCAATGGCAGGGGCAATCTTGCTTACAAACATGGGCATTGGCGCATTCCAGGGGATGACCGCTGCCACAACGCCGACCGGCTGACGCAGGGTATATGAAAATACCTGGTCAACATGGGGTAAAAGTGTCATGGGCGTTAACGTTTCGCCAGCGATCTTGGTGGCAAGGCCCGCATAATATTTGGCGAAATTGATGCCCATCATACAGTGTCCCGGGTCTGTTGCCGGCCTGCCCAGGTCCAGACACTCTATCTGGCAGAGTTCTTCGCGGTGTTTATCAATAAGACCGGCGAATTTAAGAAGGATGTCCTGACGTTCTGCCCCGGTCATTTTTTTCCATGGTGAATTATCAAATGAATTGCGCGCAGCAGTAACGGCCATATCCACATCTTTAACCCCGCTTTTAGAGACATGGGCAACAACCTCATTTGTTGCCGGGTCCTTTTTTTCAAAGGTCTCGCCGCTTGCGGCGCTTTGCCATCGGCCGTTTATACAGTTTTTAAACTCCTTTGAAAGATAGCTCTTGACCTGCGGCAATAAATCATACTCTGATACTGATAAAAACTTTTTCGACATCATGTGTCCTCCTTATTATAAAATACTTATTTGTCTTAATGATATGTAATCCAATATCAAATAGATCAATGTTTAGCCTACTTGCGCAATGATGTTCTATTGATACATATAGAGATGACTTCGCTATACAGAACCTTTTTACATTTGATCCCTTGTATCAAATCCGATATAACAAGTAAATTATTTTCTGAAAGTAATGAGAAAATTAGTGAAAAAATATTTTTTCATTAATTTACCTTACCTTTTATTTTTGATATAGAAGGGTAAAAAAATTGTTGAAGCAGAAAGGAATTGATAATTATATGAAAGATGATGGAATCAGGAAAGTTCGTACTACCACATGGTCCGGAGGGCCGGGATGCCATGGCGGGTGCGGTGTAATAGCCCATATAAAGGATAATAAACTGATAAAAATAGAAGGCGACCCCGATCACCCCATGAACAGGGGCAGGCTTTGCTCCAGGTGCCTGGCCATGACACAGATTGTACATCACCCGGAGAGGCTGACAAAACCCCTTAAACGCATCGGCAAGAGGGGAGAAAACAGGTGGCAGGAGATTACGTGGGACGAGGCGTTTGATTACATCGAAGAAGAGATGAATAAAATCAAGAACGATTATGGCCCTGAAAGCATGATCTTCTCCATGGGTACTGGCAGAGACGTGGGCGCCTGGATATGCATGCTTGCATATGCATACGGAAGCCCCAATGTGTCATTTGCCCTGAGCGGGAACGGCTGCTATTCCCCAAGGATCGCTGCAACCGAAATAGTTATTGGCGATTACTGTATCTTTGACGGCGGACAATGGCTTCCCAAGGGGCACGATGATCCGGGATACAAGGTCCCCGAGTGCATAGTGATATGGGGATACAATATCCCTGCATCATGCCCTGACAATATCTTCGGCCACTGGATAACCGACCTTATGAAAAAGGGCTCCAAGCTTATTACCATTGACCCGCGTCTGAGCTTCTTTGCATCACGGTCAGAGAAATGGCTTCCGCTCAGGCCCGGCACAGACGGCGCCCTGGCAATGGGGTTTTTGAATATTGTCATAAAAGAAAATCTCTATGACAGGGATTTTGTAAAAAAGTGGACAAATGCCCCTCACCTGATCAGACAAGATACAGGAAAGCTCCTGAGAGAAAGAGATATTGACCCGAAAGGCGCTGCTGAAAATTTTGTGGTATGGGACAAAGCCTCCAATAAAACCGTCATCTGGGATTCCGGATGCGCAGGCTATAAAGCCGACGCAGGGGAAGCAGCCCTTGAGGGCGAATTTGAAATTACCCTGTGCGATGGTAAAAAAATAAAGGCAACCACAGTCTGGACAAGGTTTTGTGAAAGGGCTGCGGAATATCCCGTTGAAAAGGTAGCCAAAATCACATGGCTCAAGGAAAAGGACATTATCGAGGCGGCACACCTGTATGCAAAGAGCAAACCCGCAACAATCCAGTGGGGCCTTGCCATAGATTCCACACCTGCCATAACACCCACTGCCACGGCTATAGCATCATTGTGGAGCATCATGGGAAATCTTGATGTCCCCGGCGGAAATCCCATTGCACGCTATGCCTATAACGCCGTCGCCTATGCGCTTCCCGGCGCAAAGGGTGTAATCAAGCTTGCTTCCAAAGAGATGGATAAAAAGCGCATAGGCTATGATGATTACGGCCCTTTCAGGGAATTTATATGGCGATGTCAGACCGACAAGATGCTTGAGCAGATATTTACTGAGAAACCCTATCCTGTTAAAGGCATGTGGCTGCAATGCTGTAACCTTATCGGCGGCACAGGATATGACCCCAAAAAATGGATAGCGGCTCTTAAAAAACTGGATTTTATAGCTGTTACCGATATATTCATGACCCCGACATGCCAGATGGCGGATATCGTTTTACCTGCAACATCATTTCTTGAAAAGGACAGCATCAGAAGCTGGTGGGTGCCGTTACAGACCATAAATAAGGCAATGACAGTTGCTGAGTGCAAACCGCTTATCGAGATAAACTTTGAAATGGCAAAGAGGTTTGATCCCGGTTTCAGATGGAAGACAATCCACGAACTTTTTGATGAAATACTTGTCCCTTCAGGCATGACCTTTAAACAGCTTCAGGAAAAGGGGTGGTCTATCCCTCCTGACGGAAATCCAAGCGCACCATATCACCGTCATGAAAGAGGTCTTTTAAGACAGGATAAAAATCCGGGATTCCAGACACATTCGGGAAAGGTTGAGCTCTATTCAACCCTTAGAGAGGAATGGGGGCTCGACCCCATACCCTGTTATGAAGAGCCACCTTTTACACCCGTCAGCAGGCCAGACCTTGCAGAAAAATATCCCCTTATCCTTTCAACGGGAAGGCGCTCGCCGGTCTATTTTCTCTCGGAACATCGAAACATACCGTGGCTCAGGGAGGCTGATCCTGATCCTGTTGTGGAAATCCATCCGGATACGGCAAAATCCCTGGGTGTGGAAAACGGGGAGTGGGTATGGGTGGAAAACTGGATGGGGAAATGTAAACTCAAGGCAAAGGTTACGCCTATTGTCCCAAGGTGGATGGTGATGGCAACCCACGGCTGGTGGTTCCCTGAAAAGGAAGGGGCAGAACCTTCTCTGTACGGTATATGGGACCACAATATCAACCAGCTTATGCCAATGGGGGCAGTTGGAAAAGACGGGCTGGGAACAATTACAAAGCATCTTTTATGTAAAGTCTACAAGATGAATGGAGAAGTATAGATTATGACAAAAAAGCCGAAACACGGATTACTTATAGATTATGAATACTGCACAGGATGTTTTGCCTGCCAGGTGGCCTGCGCCCAGGAATATAAATGGCCGGCAGGTATGGGCGGCATCAGGGTAATAGAGATTGTAGAAAATCTTCCGAATGATAAACACTATCTTAAGTTCATGCCCATACCGACGGAGTTGTGCATCCTTTGCGCCGGAAAAACCAAAAAGGGCGAAAAACCTGCATGCGTTCATCACTGCATGGCAGCATGTATGAAGTACGGGAAGATTGAAGAGCTTGCCAGGGAGATAAACAAGCCAAGGATGGTGCTCTGGGCGCCGAGGGCGTAAAAAAACAGCGGGAAATCT
>CAZSZQ010000101.1:1587-12603 GCA_964610475.1 uncultured Desulfatiglans sp. | reverse complement strand
AGCCATTCCTTTGACAATAATGTCATCATTATGACTATAAAATCCCTGTAGCAATCAGGCTATAAAAACAGCCCTTCGCTATATTTTCTAATTATTTCAGATTATTATAATCTTATCCTATAATATTACAGATTTATTTATCATAACACCGTCTATCAACGATAAGATTAATTGATGGCATACACTTTGCGTGTATAAAACTTTTTACAGTTAAGGACTATTTTTTAACAGGCTATTCATAAACCGAAAGAGCATTCCACAATGGCAGATCTTACACTTAATGAGTATTCAGATTTAAAAAAAGAAGATATAAAAATCAGATTAATTGAAGAATATAATAAAATTTTTAATAAATCCCATAATCACAATAGAACGACCGGCAAAGAAAAGCATAGATCAAGTAAAACACCCGGTCAGAAGACAACACTTCTAAAAACTATTTTTTTTATTAAAAAACGGAACTCTAATATTAAAGGATATTAAAGGTAATTTTAATGGTCCTTCTCAATTAGTACCTTAACCGGCGTTTGAATTGCTTTTGAGATGGAAATAAGCAAAGAGGCCTTGTCTTTATCCTGGCTTTCGACCTTTGCATCCTCCAGTAAGTCCTTTGACAGTATGTACATATCTCTGAAAATGCGGTCAAGATCAAAAACCGGATAGCTCTTTTCCTTCTGAAAACCTGCTTTTCCACAAATGTGTGTATTTCCGTGTATCTTTGTTGGAATGCCGTAAACCCGGCACGTTATTGGTCTTCGATGGTAAAGGATGCATTCATTATTATCATCTAGCAGAGGGCACCTTACCCTCTCCAGCGCAATTGTATACACCTGCATCTCAGGGTCATCTTCAAAATTCATTAATTTTTTATGCAGGTCATCGATTAACTTATCCGCCTTTATTGCCCTTTCAATGATTGTTACCTTCTGTTCTTCTTTGATTTTCTCAAAACTCTCCCTAATATATAATGCTTCAATTAGAAAAACACCAAATACCGCATTACAGCAATCTGAGCAGTGGAGTTTACATTTTACACTGTCACCGTGCTTTTCCTTTACACTATGAAAGCTTGTTTCAGCTTTATCAACTAGTAGTTCATAGTTATGGTAAAAAGGTGCGAGCTTCATTTTCTGTAATGTTCAAGTATCTCTTTAAATTGTGGATGGACATTAAATCCCAGATTGATCGCCTTATCCATGTAGATAATAGCCTTTTGGTATTCTTCATTAATATAATAGGCCACAGCCAGGTTATTGTTTCCCAGTGAAAAATTTGGCGCCATTTTTACAAGCTCTTCACCCACCTCAATAGCCTTTGCCACATCATCGTTCTGGAGATAGGCATTAATGAGGTTTGCCTTTGCCTGGGCGATATCAGGATTGAGCTCAAGGGCCTTTTTAAGCGCCTCTATTGCATTTTCAGTTTCCATCATCTGAAGATAGGCAAAACCGAGATTTGCATATCCCCTTGCGTACCTTGGCTCAATTTCGACCGCTTTTCGATTCGCGTAGATGACCTGATTCAGGTCACCCTTTTTGAAATATATATAACCGAGGTTTACCCATGCTTCGAACATCCTTCCACTGTTGGCGATTGCATCCTGAAAGGCGTTAATCGCCTCATCCATTTTACCCTGCTCAAGAAGTGAAACACCCATGTTATAATGTGCGTTTGCGCATTCAGGAGCATCAGCACGCATGGCCTTCTGTTGATTTATGAATTCTTCGGAAACCTGTGGTTCTCTCATCTTAACCTCTTACTAAAAACAGAGGCCGCTCTCCACTAAAGCGGATAGCGACCTCTGGTATGATTGACAGTTATCTAAGGCGTAAAGGCCTAATGATCTTCTGTCTGACCTCTGCCCTTCAGGCCATACATTGTGCTGCTTCCGGTTGAGAAATAAATCAACTTTTCCTCATTGATAAGTGCTGTTGCCGCCTTTTTTATTTCTCTTGATTTGGCATCAGGTATAACCTCCTGAACCGCATTTTCAAGATCCTTGAAATAAAACTTTGATTTTTTACTTGTCTCTGCAAAATCCAGAATAGCCTTTTTAAGATCTTCCATTTTTTTACCCCTTCGCCTAAAAGCAAAAGATTAATTATTCACCATCAACCGCCCTTGATACATCCCAAGAGGCCTCTGTGAACTTGAACTGGGTAGAAGTCCTGTATGTATCATATTGCAGACGATAGTCGTCGATAAGATGTTCACTAAAGGGAATATCACATTTTTCAAAAAATTTTTCCCAGCCTATTCTCTCAGCCCAGTCACCTATCCTTTCATACTTGTTTGCGTCAGAGGCGTAGGCATTAATAATCTTTTTTACAGATTCGCACACTTCCGGAAATCTAGGGAAATTATTAGGCAGCGCCGGTATGACAACCTTGGAGAATTTCGGGGGAGAAATCCTGTTTGAAAGCTTTCCGCCGGCAAGCACGGTTACGCAGTCACCTTCCTTGTCAGAAAGTGGGAGTGCCATACACATGGTGTAGCAGTTGCCACAGAACATGCAGCGGTCTTCCTTGATCTTTACAGCCTTTTTACCTGCATCGGTCTTTGTTGGTGAAATGGCGCCTGTCGGACAGGCTGCAATTATCAGAGGTATTTCACAGACAGATTCCAGAACATCGGTATCAACTCTAGGGGGTTTCCTGTGATATCCAAGTAGAGCAATATCAGAACAATGTACAGCACCGCACATATTAAGACAGCATGCCATTGACACCCTTACGTGTGCAGGAAGGGTCATGCCTTGGAAGAAATCAAAAAGTTCATCCATAACAGATTTGACCATTGATGAAGCGTCTGTAGCTGGTGTATGGCAGTGAATATATCCCTGGGTATGAACAATATTGGTAACACCGGCACCGGTTCCTCCGATAGGGAACTTGTAGCTGCCTGAGACATGTTTCCTGCTCATAAGGTCTTTTTTCAGGGCATCCATCTTATCCTTGCTCTCTACCATGAATTCGATATTGTTTCTGGTTGTGAAACGTACATACCCGTCACAGTGTTTATCTGCAATATCACAAATTTCCCTGACATTTTCAGATGTCATAAAACGGGCACCGCCGCAGCGCACTGTAAACACCTTGTCACCGTTTTCCGCCACATGCACTAGGATACCCGGTTCAAGGATCTCATGGTATGCCCATTTCCCATAGTTTTTCTGTATAACAGGAGGGAAATACTGCCAGAAATGTCTTGGGCCAAGGTCTGTCAGCCTGTTTTCCATGGGTTTTTGTGGATTATATAGTCCTAATCTTTCAGTTGATAATGGCATACTCCAACCTCCTATCTCTTATGTCTTGAACGATAATCATTGATGTCTCTTTGCCACCCGCCCGGAACGTCTTCTTCTTTCCAGAAAATATACGGGTTTGAACGAGGCTCTTTTACCATCTGGGGATATGCAGGGATGTTCAATACCTCCAGTAATTTTGAGAGCCCCTGGCGCTGGATAAGCTCTCCGAGCCGCTCGCGGTTTTTACCCTCTTCCATCCACCAGTCCCATACCGGTTCAATCACCTTTTCCTTGATATTGTCATATGGAGCCTCGGCCTTCATAAAGGGGATGGTCAAAACAGCCATCTGGGCGCCCTCAAGGATAGGCGCCTTCGCACCAAGCAGGATGCTTACACCTGTATCTTTACCAGGTTTTAAGGCCCTTGGCATTACATTGATACAATGCATACATCTTGTACACTCTTTGTCGTCTATTTTAAGTTTGCCATCTTCTATCCACATACAATTTGTAGGACAGAGGTTAATTACTTCCTTATATATATCAAACTTACCCCAATCTTTTCCTGCATGGGCGCCAGCATTGGGAAAAATCTCTCCGCCGATATATGCCTTAACAGCCTCCTGATCTATCCTTATTTCATCTCTCCATGTACCGATGAATGACATATCGGATCTTGCAATAGATGCAACACAGCCATTCGGACAGCCGTCAAACTTGAATTTGAATTTGTATGGGAATGCAGGGCGATGCAGTTCGTCCTGGTAATGATGCGTCAATTCATAGCATAGATTTTGGGTGTCTATACAGGCATATTCGCAGCGCGCCTTCCCTATGCAACATGAGGGGGTTCGCAGGTTTGAGCCCGACCCGCCCAGGTCTTGATTAAGCTTATGTGTCAGATCAAAGAAGATAGGTTCAAGCTGTTCAGTAAATGTACCCAGAAAAATTATATCACCTGTTGAACCATGCAGATTCATCATCCCGCTTCCTCTGTAATCCCAGAGATCACATAGCGAACGGAGATAATCACTTGTATAGAATTTACTTGCAGGCTGGTTTATACGCATTGTATGAAAATGCGCGATTGACGGAAACCGATCCTGGAGGTCAGAATATCTTCCTATAACACCGCCTCCATAACCGAAAACACCGACTATGCCGCCGTGTTTCCAGTGGGTTTCACCATGCTGAAAGGATACTTCCAGCTGACCGAGAAGGTCTTCAACTACATCCCGGCTGATCATCATCCTGTTATCAGCCAATTTTCTTCTATGGAGTGCCTGTCTTTTTGCATCAGAAACAAAACTTGGCCATGGTCCTTTTTCTAGTTCTTCAAGCATCGGTATATCATGCTTTATTTTGAAATTCTTGAGCTCTTCTTCCGTGTAATTTTTTAACTCTTCATCTGTATAGATTCTCAGCTCTTGATAATTTAATTTTTTTTGCTCTTCTTTTGGTTCAAAAGTCATATTTTAAGCCTCCTTCAACATCAATGAACAATAAGAGAAATATATATACGTTAAGGTTGATCTATTAAAAACGATCCATTTTCACCTCCTCCCTTAAAATAAAAAAGCATTGTTAAATCAGAGTTTTTAAGCAAGAATCAAAATAACTATTTTTTATTTGTGAATTTTAACGCAATTTCGTATGTATTACCCAGAATCGGATAGTTGTCAATAATAAAACCGAATTAAAATTCTTTTTTTTAGAAACATAAAATGATCAACAATACCCCTAGAATAATGATATCAGCCCTGCGAGGAGGTTCAGGGAAAACTGTAATAACAATTGGTCTTGCTTCATATTTTATCAGTAAAAATAAAAAAGTAAAAACCTATAAAAAGGGACCGGACTTCATTGATGCAGGATGGCTTGCCTTTGCCTCTAAAAATCCATGCCATAACCTTGATCCTTTTCTGATGAGTTACGAAACCATATTAAATTCAATAAATAACCACGCACAGGAACTGGATATTTCTCTTATTGAAGGTAACAGAGGTTTATATGACGGCATGAATGTAAATGGAGAATACAGTTCAGCAGAGCTGGCAAAAATGACAAAAACCCCGGTTATTTTGATTGCTGATGTTGCCATGTCCACAAGGACAATTGCAGCATTGGTAATGGGTTGCCAGCACTTTGATAATAAACTTGATATTTCAGGTGTAATTCTCAACAGGGTTGCAGGCACACGACAAAAAAATCTGATAATCGAATCAATTGAAAAATATTGTAATATTAAAGTAATAGGATCAATACCTAAACTTAAGGATAATCCATTTCCTGAAAGACATATGGGTCTGGTACCGCATTTAGAGAGTAAATTTGCCAGTGAAGCGGTCAACTGGGCAAGGTCGATTGTCGAAAATTACACCGATACAGATTCCATCAATGAAATAGCAAACAAAGCAACCCCTCTGTCCGGTTCAGTGTTATTGCCGGCAGACTCCCAAAATAGGCAATCCCGATCCTGCAGGATAGGTATTATCCGGGACAAGGCGTTTTGGTTCTATTATCCTGAAAATATAGAACTACTGAAAGAACTCGGGGCGGAAATCATTGAAATTGACTCCCTTAACGACAGATCTCTTCCTGATATTGATGCGTTATACATAGGAGGAGGTTTCCCGGAGGTTTGCGCTGGGCCGCTCGCTCAAAACAGTTCTTTCAGAGACTCTCTTAGAGATCTGATAGACCATGATTTCCCGGTATATGCAGAGTGTGGGGGACTGATATATCTTGCAGAAAGCATCGAAGTTAATGGAAACAGTTACCCTATGGTGGGAGCGCTGCCTATCAGGTTTATCATGGAGAAAAAACCACAGGGACATGGGTATACAATATTAGAGGTAATAAAGAAAAATCCATACTATAATATAGGCGAAAGGATCAGAGGTCATGAGTTTCACTATTCACGGGTGATCATACCTGATAGTGAGGAAATTACTGCGGTTTTAAATGTTGAAAGAGGTTTTGGCCTGGATGGCATTAAAGACGGTTTTTACAAAAAAAACCTTTTTGCTACGTACACACATATACACGCCGCTGGAAACCGGTACTGGGGCGAAGGTCTTATCAAGGCAGCGATGAGTTATAAAAGAGCTTGTCAAAATACATACCAAAATACTGAATAATTGATTGACAATAATTCATTTATAGTTTAGATTTCCCACGAATATGTCGATAAACTACTAATATTACTAAGTAAGATAGTTAATAAAGGAGGTTTTGGGGTATGCCAAGTGTAGATTTTGAAGGACAGACCTATAACGTTGATGAAGACGGTTTCATTGATGATTTCAACAACTGGAATAAAGGCTGGGTAAAGTATTGTAAAGGCGAAGAAGGTATAGAGGAACTAACAGAGGAACACTGGAAAGTGATCAACGTTCTTCAGGACTATTACAAAAAAAACGGAATTGCACCTATGGTAAGAATTCTCTCCAAGGTGACAGGTTTCAAATTAAAATATATTTATGAGTTATTTCCATCAGGCCCTGGGAAAGGCGCATGTAAAATGGCCGGATTACCTAAACCAACCGGTTGCGTTTAATACAAAATTATACAAGAATATAAAACGCTATGGGCATATCAGGATCATTTATTATCCTTTTATGCCCTTTTCTTTTCCTCCTTTAACAATTTATACTGCACACTATCTGCAAGGGCCTGCCAGCTGGCCTCTATAATATTCTCGGAAACTCCTACTGTTGACCATATCTCATTAGAATCCCTTGATTCTATCCTTACCCTTACCTTTGCTCCAGTACCGTCCTTTCCTTCTATCACTCTCACCTTAAAGTCTACCAGTTTCATCTCGCTTATTTCGGGGAAAAATCCATTTAATGCCTTTCTTAAGGCATTATCAAGAGCATTGACAGGGCCGTCTCCCTCTGCGGCTGTTATCTCCTTTTCATTACCGACCGATATCTTTATGGTAGCCTGAGATTTGCTTTCATTTTCACCATCTTTTTCTATTGTTACTCGAAGAGATTCCAGGGTAAAGGGTTCTTTAAACTGACCGGTCACCTTTTTTATCAGGAGTTCTAAGGAACCTTCGGCCGCCTCAAACTGGTATCCCTTGTCCTCAAGTGATTTTACGATATTTACAATTTTAGAGCTTTCAGAGTTACATGCGCCAAGTCTTATATCCATTTCTCTTGTTTTATATTCTATGTTGCTTTTACCTGACAGATCAGAAACAAGCACGCGTCTGCGGTTCCCAACTTCTTCAGGATTGATGTGTTCGTATGCGCTGCTGTTTTTTAAGATGGCGCTTACATGAACACCTCCCTTATGTGTAAAGGCGCTTTTGCCGACAAACGGCCGATGATGGACAGGGGGAACATTTACAACCTCACTTATGAACCGTGATAATTCTGTAAGTTGTTTCATGTTCTCGGGAGGAATACATTCATAACCCAATTTTAATTGAAGGTTTCCAGTAACTGCCAATAAATCCGCATTACCGCATCTTTCACCATAACCGTTTATGGTTCCCTGTACCATTCGCGCACCGCTCATTACTGCCGTAATCGAATTTGAGACTGAAAGACCACAATCATCGTGGACATGAATACCTATCGGACTTGAAATACCCGGAACAGCTTTGTCCATAATCTTCTTCAGTTCATGGGTAAGTGTCCCCCCGTTTGTGTCACAGAGAACAATCATGTCCGCCCCGCCGGAAATTGCCGCCTTCACTGTTCTCATGGCATAGTCAGGATTATTTTTATAACCATCAAAAAAATGTTCTGCATCATATATTACTCTGCGGCCCTTTTTATTAAGATAATGTATTGTATCTTCGATCATTTTGAGATTCTGCTCAAGAGTAACGCCCAGGATACCTGTTACATGAAGATCCCATGTTTTACCAAAGATAGTGACAGTAGCGGTTTCAGCCTCGAGTATTGCCTGAATACTTGGGTCATTTTCAGGGGTCGTCCCAAATCGTCTTGTGCTTCCAAAGGCAGTCAGTTTTGCATTTTTAAATGATGCAGACTTAGCCATTTTAAAAAACCTTGCATCCTTTGGATTTGAGCCGGGCCATCCGCCTTCAATAAATGATATTCCCATATCATCGAGTCTTAAGGCTATTTTAAGCTTATCCTCAGCTGAGAGATTAACCTCTTCACCCTGTGTGCCATCCCTCAATGTTGTGTCGTACAGCATTATTTTTTCTGCCATTTTTTCTATACTCCTAAAAAAAATCCGTTAACAGGATTACCTGATAACGGATTGTATTGAATTAGTATTTTGAGTTATGCCCTTACCAGAACCGGTAGTTTTATTTCTCTCCTATCAATGAAAGCAGCAGGGAAGAGAGATATAACCCTGCTGCCCTGATAATTATGATGCCGTTTATTGAAGCCATATTTAAAGATTGCATAACTGTAATTTCCCTGTAAATACCTTAAAATAGTATAGTTAAAACTGGTAGTTGTCAAACTAAATTTATATCAGATGAAATCTACATGCAGTACCGGACAGTAATTCCGCATTACTGGGTACAGGTTTAATTATTGTAGCTTGTCCTTAACATTTTTTCTTTTGTATGTCTTTCCAATGCCAAATTGATAAGACGGTCAATAAGCTCATTATAAGGCATTCCACTCGATTTAAAAAGCATCGGATACATGCTGATAGAAGTAAAACCGGGAATAGTATTTATCTCATTAATAATTATCGTTCCGTCCTTTTTCAGAAAACAGTCGACCCTGGCCATTCCCTCACAGCATACTGCCTTGAAAGTTTTAATGGCCAGATCTTTAATCCTCTCATTTGTTTCAGCAGGCAGGTTAGCCGGAATCACCAGCACAGCGCCATTCTCATCAATGTATTTTGCATTGTATGAATAAAAATCCTGATGCGCACAAATTTCACCCGCAACCGAGGCAATAGGATAGTCATTACCCAGAACTGCACATTCTATCTCTCTGCCTTCTATGAATTCTTCAATAAGGATTTTATTGTCAAAACAAAAGGCTTCAGTTATGCCATTGTAAAACTCCTCCCTGTTCCTGATCTTATTTATTCCTACCGAAGACCCCATATTCGCCGGTTTAATAAATAGCGGTAAACCAAGGTTTTTAACAACCTCATCGTATGAGATATCTTCTTTTTCATGGGAATAAAAAACATTGAACCCTCCCACCGGGAGACTGCTGTCACGGAACAGACGTTTCATCACATCCTTATCCATCCCTACAGAAGATCCAAGTACGCCTGAGCCAACAAATGGTATACCCGCCAGTTTTAGTAATCCCTGAACTGTACCATCCTCTCCCATGGGTCCATGCAGGACAGGAAAAACAACATGCGGACTTATCCTTTTTTTTGTATCTGAGAGGTAAAAAATATTCGATTCTGCTTTCCCGGGAATAAAGCCGAGCAGATCATCTTCTGAAACAGTGTAATCAGATCTCCCGCTGCTATTCAGGATTAATTCAGCTGTTTTTCCTCCATACCACATTCCTTCTTTGGTGATACCGATCAGAAAAATCAGGTACTTTGCCTTGTCCATTGCATCAATGATATTTTTTGCAGATACAATGGATATTTCATGTTCAGCTGATTTTCCGCCAAATAGAACTGCAACAGTTGTTTTTTTATTCATAATGAATACCTCGCCTTTTTATCAGTCTTTATATTTTTAAGTTTAATAGAATTAAAAGGACAAATTTCGTGACAACAGTAACACCGTATACAATTTGTATGATCCACATTGGCTATTCCATCAATTAGCCTTATGGCCTTTTTAGGGCAAATTTTTTTACATTCACCACATCCGGTACATTTTTCTGTTATAAACGGGCTTTTTACCTTAGCCTTTTTAACTCCTCGGGAAAAAAAGGCAGTTTCAGGCATTCTGAAACCTTTTATTTGATTTTCATCAGGTTTGAGAAGCGGGTATTTAAGAATTTCAGGCCACATGCCTCGTATTTTTGCCCTTTTTAGAATGGGCATATCAGTCGGTTCAATTCCAATAAGTCTGCATACGGATATGTCCATGGCAATCCCATCTGATGAAGCCAGAGCTAATCCGATCTCTATAGGATCACCATCGCCGGCAGGCCCCTGACCATGCATACCTAATACTGCATCCATGATAAATAAATCAGGATTTAAAAATGTATATAAGTCGAGAATCATATCACCAAAGGCTGCCTTACCAGGAAATATCCCATGATACTTTGCCTTGACTAATCCCGGAACTGTTCCGTACATGTTTTTACATGCAAGAGTCAAATACTGAAGTGAATGTGTCTTTAGTTTCGGTATCCCTATTATTTTATCCGCCTTTAAAACATAGTTGCATAAACTGATCTGATTTATCCTGAAGCCATCAGCTATGGTGATCTTCTTTGAACCGGTATCATAGTTAAGGGGAATATTTTCTTCTTTTGCCATTTCTCCAATACCGGTTTTTTCATAAGCCTTTGAAAGGACTCCCTTTGAGAACCGTCCTGCCGGAGAATCACCAATGTAAGGCAGTCCGCCCTCTTTTTTTACTTCTCTTGCAACCGCCCTAACAAATTCAGGGTGAGTTGTTACAGCTTCTTCAGGAATCCTTGCAGAAAGCAGATTTATTTTAAGCAGCACATTATCGCCTTTTTTAATAAAACCTCCAATTCCGCCCAGGGGAGAGAGCAATGAGGTTATATCCGGGTCAAGGTAATCTGTTTTTATTATGGATACCAGACGACTTATTTTGTTATCAGACATATAATTACAGCCAGCGTTCTTAATCAGTTATTCAG
>CAZSZQ010000101.1:0-1487 GCA_964610475.1 uncultured Desulfatiglans sp. | reverse complement strand
GGTTGATCAGATTCAGGTCAACCCCGTTTTGTTCATGTCACTTTTTCGATCGCTGAATTCAGGCGCTCATTTTCAGTCTTTAACTCATTTACGAGCTCATATATATTTGTAACCATTTTATTGAACTCGTCCGCTTCCTTTTTAATCAGGTCATTCTTTCTCAGGTTGATCCTTCCCAAAAAGTCTCCATTAGATATCTTTTTGAAGGTGTTGCAGAAATTAACCAGGGGGCCGCACACCCGGTGAGTCATTCTAAGCTGAACTGTTATTGAAAGCAGAAAGGTTATAAGAAGGAGGACATAGAGGATAATGAGTTTGAATGACATGGATATGGTAAGATCACCAAAGGCAAAATTCCATGCCCCTGCTGCGCCATACTCTCTCTCGATGAGATGCGTATAGATAATGGATATTGTAAGAAACATAACAAGCAACATAAATAGCAGATTAACAGCAATAACCCTGTACTGGACTCCATAATTTACCAGTAGATTTCTTACACTGCGTTTGTTCTTTTCTCCTGCCATGTATTTACCTCACGTTTTCATACTTTAATAAACATCTGAAAAATAGGTTTCTGCTCCTTTATCTTAATCTTCATGGGGATAAACCATTTCCCCTGTGATACTCAAATCATAACCATCCAGCTCTTTTGCAAGAGTTTTAAATGTTTCATTGCGGAGAAGACCAAAAAATAACTGGATCCCCTGATCAAAAAACCTGCCCTTTTGTACGATCAGATCAAATCGTTCCATGCGCAGCGGGATAAAATCGAGATCCAGAAGGGATGCAACAGTTCTTATAGCCGGTCCTGCATCTGCCCTTCCTGAAAGGACTTCAATACCAACATCGATATGCCTCTGTACCTCAACATCATAACCATCAATAGTGCTTCCATTTATACCAGCTTTTTTGAACTCTCCATCCAACAGGAGGCGTGTTCCGGTTCCTGCAGGACGGTTAATAATCCTGATTCCCTTTTCAATAAAATCCGCAACACATTTAATTCCTTTGGGATTTCCTTTTTTTATTATGATACCCTGCTCTCTTCTGCAAAAATTAACAACAGCAGGAACTTCACCGAGCTCATCATGTGCAAAATTAAAATTATACTCTTTTTCATTATCCTGGAGAAGGTGACTTGATGCGATATGACAAAGATTGCGATTGAGGGACTTCAATCCTCCAAGACTACCCATGTTACCAAAAACAGCAGCATGTTCTGGAAATTGTCTGTTAAAGAGTGAAATGGTTTTTTCCAGGAGTATATCGTTACTCCCGCATATTATCAAAAGACCATGGTAAGGAGGCAGGGGATTCACCGATTTAGGATAGTTAATCGTATTAACCTCAAGCCACTGTTCAACAAGATGCTTTGGGAAAAGCCACTTTCCGGTTACCTTGGTAGCAGGAAGGCTTTTTTCAGTAATAAGAGAATAAACCATCTTCTCATTAATATCCAGAAACTCGGCCACCTGTCTGGTATT
>CAZSZQ010000100.1:0-12667 GCA_964610475.1 uncultured Desulfatiglans sp. | reverse complement strand
AGCATCTATCAACTGGACAGTAACCCTGACGCGGTTTCCCTGCTTTCTTACGCTCCCTTCAAGTACATACCTCACGCCGAGCTCTTCGCTTACCTGCTGTGCCTTGACCGGATTGTTCTTATAAATGAAGGAGGAATTCCGGGCAATGACAAACAATTCGGGGTTTTTTGAAAGGCCGGTGATAATCTCTTCGGTAAGGCCGTCACAGAAATATTCCTGGTCAGCCTCTCCGCTCAGGTTGACAAATGGCATCACAGCGATAGATGGCCTTTCAGGCAGGGGATAGGCAATCCTTTTGAATGAGGCCTTTTCCAGAGGATTTTCCACTGGTTCGTGCCTGTTTTGTTCTCCGCTAATTATTCTGTAGATACGTACAGGTTCATCCAGGTTTTTAACCTGATGCTCACCAAGGTAATCATACTGTACATCTATTTTTCTTTTGACCTGGTCGTAAACAGCCCGTGAAATATTGATTCCACCGGGATGAGCAAGCATTTGTATACGTGCAGCTGCGTTAACACCGTCACCATAGATGCTGTTATCCTTTATTATTACATCACCCAGGTTTATACCTATCCTGAACTGCATCCTTTTATTTTCCGATAGAGAGCCATATTTGATAGCTAATTCCTTCTGTATGATTATTGCGCACTCAACTGCGTTCACCACACTGTTGAATTCGGCAAGTATATTGTCACCAGGGGAATCAACAACACGGCCCTGGAAATCTGATATTAGTGCCTCCATAAGCCTTTTATTTTCTTCAAGGTTACGGATAGTCCACTCCTCATCTTCTTCCATAAGACGGCTATACCCGACAACGTCAGCAATAAGAATTCCACTGAGTCTGCGCTCGCTGCGCTCCTGGTTCATGCGAACTCCTCTTCAAGAGATAGTCATAATTAAAAAGACTGTTAAAAGATATCAGGTCTGATGGTTAACTATCATGATTTTAACGGGATATTAGCCTATCGGATCATGCATGTCAAAAGATGTTTGTTATGAGGAACGCCCATCCTTGTTTATTAAAATGGGCCCTCTCCGGTTATAAGAAGGTTATTTGTTAACTCCTTCCCTGAATTTTTCAAAATATGCATCAAAGGCCATAATCTTATCCAGATCAGGATGTTTTTTTGCTCCGGTATCACCATCAATATACATCACCAGGTTCTTTTTTTCATCAAAGGCAGGCCAATCTGGCAAACCATCACCGTTTGGATCACCTGTTTTTGCAAAGTTGATCCAGAATTTCCCCATTAGCTCGCTTAAGATAATATCTTCCTGTGTGGCTGGTCTGCTGTTCATCGGGCCGGGGCCGCCAAGATTTCCGAACACATAGGGTATTTCTGCTGCATGGTTGGCGCCGCCGGGGGTGCCCTCTGTATGGTGGTCAAAGTAATAAACATATGAACTGTTATTTGATTTTCGTTTATGCATGACTGCCCAGGCCCATGTCGGCCAGGCAAATGTCGATTCACGCATAAGGTCTTTTGCAGACTGGGTGGCTTCCTCGTCGGTGTCATGCGGGTATACCCTCAGCAGTTCATCCGCTGCAAAGGCATACTGATCTCGAACCATTTTTTTTAAACCTTCACTATTTACCGGCTGGTTTATAAAGAGACCTCCCTCATTGGAGTTTGATCCCACAAGAACAGGTGTATCATTGAACGTACCTGCTGCATAAACCTCATACATATCCAGCGGTATGGTTATGCCATCCGGTACAGGCCAGAAACCACCCATGCCTTTGGTGTTCTTCTGGATCTCCTCTGCACTGAGGGCGCGGGCAGCCGCAATGGAATCTGCTCCAAGATCCTTCAGGTATTTTATCCCCTGCTCTTCAGCCTGCGCAAGCGTCATCCTTGCAGGGCCTAACCCCCCGCCGCTCTCTGAAATAGCACGGTGAAAAAGCCCTTTGGCCGCGGGAGAAGCAGTAAGCATAAAGACAGAAAATCCTCCGGCTGATTCGCCGAAAATGGTCACATTGGAGGGGTCTCCGCCGAAACTGGCAATGTTCTCTTTTACCCATTTGAGCCCTGCTATCTGATCCTGTATACCGTATGTGCCGGAACCGCCGCCCCCTTCTGCGCTAAGTTCAGGATGGGCAAGAAAACCCATTGGGCCTACACGGTAGGCCACGCTTACAAGCACTACACCCTTCTTTGCCAGATTGGTGCCGTCATAGGCTGGTGAGCTAGTCATGCCTATACCGAACCCGCCTCCATATATCCACACCATTACAGGCCGCTTTTCATCTATCTTTTTTGCCCCTGTCCATACATTAAGGTATAAACAGTCTTCGCTTATCCCCTGGGGCCCGCCCAGCATTGCGCCAAAGGAGGTGTCCTGCATCGGACCTGGTGCAAATTTATCAGTCTTTTTTATACCTCCCCATGGAACAACAGGCTGGGGTGATTTCCAGCGCAGGTCACCCACAGGTGGTGCGGCAAATGGTATGCCTTTATATGAGAATATGCCGTCAAGCTCTGCACCCTGGATGGTGCCACCGGTTACAGCAACTATCGGTGTAAGGGCCGGTGCTTCTACAGGCGCGGTCTTTATCTGAACTGCACTGGTATCAGCCTGATCAGTTTTTTTCTCTCCTGTTTCATTATTGCATGCAAATAAAAATAGTATCAGTGTGAGCAGCAATATTAAACGGCTTGAGTGTTTTAGCATTCTACCTCCTTGTTTCTATATGGTTTTTTTGGGTTGATCCCTGCCCCTTCTCTAAGGGGCCATATGCTAGTATGGACTATAATAAATAGAAAAATGGTAATCAAGTGGGTTTACTTAACATTGCCATTTTCATACTGGACGGGAATAGATCCCGCCTCTGCAAAAAGCTGAACCTTATTGATGCCTCTATAAAATGAATGTCAAAAGAAGTAATATCAGCAAGGAATATGTCTGTTTCGATGCCGATTTAATAGATGTTGATTTCACATGATATGTCCGGTAATGTTCAGTCATAATCAGATGTAAATCAATATTTAAAATACATGATATGTACTGCAACTCAACAAATCTTGCACATTTATAACTGGTTTTCATCATTATGCTTATATGTCCGGGACGAAGACCATATCAAACTAAATCATGGAGGAGATCATGAGGTTATCAGGTTTTACAGGAAGAAGACAAATTTGTATCATTATCGCCGGAATGATTATTATATTATCATCCTGGGGGTGTGACAAAAATGGTGCATCATCCGGATCCCATGCAAAGGATGATGTTAAACTTACTGTTCTTGACCCAAGAGGTCAGCCTTCAGGAATATTTGGCAGGGTAGGGGAGGCGGGCGCAGACATGCTGGCAAACCGCAATCCTGACACGCAGCCTAAGCTATCTATTGATGAACTCGTTCCCCTTCGTATGGCCCCCAGACTTGATACGCTTGAAAACAAGACAATCTATCTTGTTGATACGGGTTTTGCCGGAGGAAGGGAATTTTTTGAGGAGATGCAGAGGTGGTTCAAGGAAAATATGCCTTCTGTAAAGACCGTTATTCATATGAAAAGCGGAAATGCCTTTGTAGACAGCCCTGAACTCTGGCCTGAGTTAAAACAAAAGGCGCATGGTGTTGTTTTTGGTGTGGGCGGGTGAGATGGCTGTTCGGCGAGTATCGCCGAGTTCAGCAGAATAATGGAAGGTGAGTTCGGTGTGCCTACAGCACCTGTTGTTACATCACGATTCGCGGAGTATGTTATAAGGGATGGGAATACTCATGGCATGAATCTCAGGTGGGTATTTCCCCCCTATCCCGTTATGGGGGTCCAGAGGGAAACACTGATCAAATATATTAATGGTGATGATCCTGTTACCGGTAAAAAACTCATGGCAGAGGTAATCGATGCCCTTACCAGACCCTTGACTGAAGAAGAAAAAAATCCAGAGGTTCAAAAGAGAGAAAAAAGACCGCGGTTGCTTGCGCCTGATACAGAGGCTAACCTCAATAGATTGTTTCTTGAGAATGGCTGGACAGACGGCCTGCCTATAGTGCTACCCACTGAAGAAAGGGTGGCCGAGATGCTTCAGGGGACAAATCATAACCCACAGGAGAAGGTTGGTATGATGTCTGTAACCACCCATGAGGAGCTTAATGAATACACTGTGGAAAAGGTAGCTGTAATAGCGGTTATGGCCGGGGCAAGGCCAGAGCACCTGCCTGTTATACTTGCAATAGCATCCACACAGCATCCTTCAATACCGAGCTCCACAGGTTCATACGGGAGTATGGTGATCGTGAACGGGCCGGCTGCCAGGATTATCGGTATGAATAGCGGTGTGGGTGCCCTTGGTCCGTTCAACTATGCCAACTCGGTAATAGGCAGGGCTTGGACACTCATGAGTATTAACTTTGGTGATGCACGTCCCGGTGATACATTTATGGCGACAATAGGCAATGGTTTGAGCTTTACAAATCAGTGCTGCGCTGAGAATGAGGAAAAGAGTCCATGGGAACCATTCCATGTGCGCAAGGGTTTCAAACCCTCTGAAAGTACGGTGAGTGTATTCAGGGGATGGAATGTTGCAACACTCGGAATGGGTGGAGCAGATGCTATCATTCAAAGGATACAGTCAGCAGGCATGATGGGGAGCGCCACCTTTGTAGTTGACCCGCTGGCAGCAAAGTCTCTTAAGGATGAAGGCTGGGTTGATCCTTATAAACTCAGCGAGCATGTTGCAGGTAAGCTTGGTAACTCTTTCTTTAAACCTAAACCTGAAGATATCAATTTTGTTGTTGTGGGAGGCGAGACCAACCCCATATGGCAGTCCACAGATTACACCTATTACAAGACGGTTTCAGTGGATAAATGGATGCCTGAAGAGGGTATAAAACTTGATGCGAAACCCATCCGCATGCCTGCAGCAAAACAGTGTGAGGATGATTTGTGTCTTATAGGAAAGAAATAGTAGAAAGAGCGGGCCTTGCGACTGACCTTGACTGAAAATATGATTGCATAATTTTACACAAGGCGGACACAAGGCCCGCCCCTGCATTGGATATTTATTTCAATTTAAAGAAGGCCACCAGGGAAATATCATTTAGGCTTAATATAGCTCCCTGCCAGTTCCTTTAAAATCGACAGGACATTACTGCCTCTTTCACGGGCAATGCGGTGGGCATCATCAACGATCCTTCCGGCCTGCTTCTCAAGTTCCGATTCTGGGGGCACAGCCATATTCATCTTCTGATATTTCCATGTCAGAAACTGTACGGTCATCCGTTCTTCCTGGCGTCTTATGAATCCCAAAATTTATATCCTGTCTGCTACCTGAAAATCTGTATAGGTTGTTTCTTGCCTGTTTTTTCATCTCTCATATTTTTTGCAAGTTCTTTTATCTCTGTAAGGTCCTTTTTCATTTTTGCAAAACCGTACCATGTGGAATAATCATAGTTCAGATGAAATGCCCCCTGAAAGGTCTTCATCCGGTGATCCATGAACATTTCATATAGTATCTGTTCAACCTTTGTGTTCACATCATAAAATGCAAGGAGATCGGGGTAACTTGCATTTCCCTCTTTCTTTACTATGATGTGATCCCGGTAAAGGGCTGCAACTATCTCTATGGCCTCTGCAAAAAGTTTATCCGCCTCTTTTATCATCAGATCAGCGTTCTTAAAATTCTCCATTACAAAATTCGGGGAATGACACTGTTTGCATATATCTGTGAAACGCTTTCTCTCTATATCAAATTCATCTTTTGTAAGACGGGCAACCTTTCCTGCCTTTACAACATCAAGACGCGGTGTCGGGTTACCATCGGGGTCAAGGACTCCAAGGCCTTTCAAAATTGTAGCCCGGTATCCCATCCATTCATTATCTTCCTCAGGCAGGCGTACAGCCAGAAATCCCCACGCCGAAAATACCCTGTGGTCTCCTCCCGGCATATGGCATGTCTGGCATTTTGGGGCACGCTCTTTGTTTTTTGGATCAATTATCCGGTTTAGCAGGTAAGTAACGCCGTGCTTTGCCCCTGAATACATCTCCCACTGGGCATGGTCAAAACCCATATGGCATGTCATGCAGGCCTCAGGCTCGGATGCCTCCTTTTTGGAAAAGGAGTGGCGTGTGTGACAATTCTGGCAGTCCATTCCGTAGCGGTAATATTTACGGTCTTCTGCAAGTCTTGCGTTTTGATCCCTAACCCCTAATGTATGACATCCTCCGCAGCCCTTCTGTCCTTCAACAAATGGTTTTGGTTGCATATGGGTATAGGGCATGGCCTCCATGGCGACTGCTCCCAGGGCATGTTTTCCCGAGAGGTATTGTGAGGCCTGATCTGCGTGGCATTCCTCACATGTGGAAATAGCGGGAAGCTGGGCCTTGGCAATATCATCCATTCCCTGATGCATATCCCCGTGGCAATCAACACAACTCATGCTTTCGGCCATTATACCGCGGTTAAAGTCCTCAACCTGCTTCGGTGTGATCTTTACATGGCATTTTTCGCAGTCAGATGGTGTGGCTGAAGCAAACGAGCCGGTTGTTAAAATAATAAATGCAATACCAATAAGGAGATTTTTTGATATGGGCATATGGTATCCTTTGTATAAAATTGGTCTAGGAAAATATTTTAACTTTCAGAATAGTAAATAAACTATAAAATGTATGAGGATTTTAACCCATTAAAATGGACATGTCAAAATAAGTTGACGGGCTGATAAAAAATGGCAGCAAATATTCACTGTGCTATGGGTATACATATCGATTGATTAAGACGCAGAATATATCAGCTGCTATTTCATTGCCTATGGGGTTTTCAGTTTTTTAAGGATTACTGTCTTTAACATTATAAGAGAGCAATCTCACAATCCATAAAAATCAAGACCCGGCGGACAGAGTTGGTTATTACCAGCGGATATATTTTAAGAAAAGGAGAGCACCTCCCTTCGTAAATTTAAAAAAAGCTATTTGATCTCATTCTTGAAAAAGCATCTCCCTGCTGTATCAAGGGCTAAAAAGGCTGTATATAGCAGCCTGCACAAAAACTGACATTAATGCATTTCTTAACCAAAAATTACTAAATTTTCCTCAAAAAATTTTTTCACTACCCCTTGACTGACTTTCAACCATGCTTATATTTCATCCCGTAATGCAAGTGTATCATGCTGATAATACAGGTTAATTTGTTCGCATGTTGCATGCTTCCGGGATTTTTTTAGTTATTTTGGAAGGCAATATAAAAAGCAAAGCTGATCAGCAATTTAAAAGAATTAAAAACACTATTCCCGGACGTTACTGTACCGGAAACATTAGGCTGCCTTCCCAGAAAGATTTTTAATCGGTTATCACATTAACGAAGTTTGCTTTTTGTTTGAGATTGAGGTTTTTTATCCGGTCAGTCAGGACCGGTTGTTTAAAATAAAAATAATTAAAGTCAATTTAATGATTAACGGAAAGGAGGATTTAGCCATGTTATTTCTAAGAAGAGATCCTGACTGGAGAAGTATTAACAGCTGGAGTCCCTTTGAAGAGCTTAACCGCATGAGAAGGGATATGGAAAGGTTAACCGAAGGTTTTACAAGGGGTTATGCACGCGGGTCAGGCGCCGGTGTTTTTCCGCTTATAAATCTGACAGAAGATAATGATTCCTATTATATCCGTGCCGAACTGCCGGGAATGAAGGCGGATGAGATTGAGCTCTCGGTAACCGGAGATACAATCTCTTTATCCGGCGAAAGAAAAATCGCAAATGAAGATGCTGAAGCAAAGTATCACAGGAGGGAAAGAGAATCAGGGAAATTCAACCGGATACTTAATCTTCCCGGTCAAATAAAGGTGGAAAAGGTGGAGGCATCAAGTGTTGATGGGTTGCTCACAATCAAACTTCCCAAATCAGAAGTCGCAAAACCGAGGCAGATTACTATCAAATAAAAAAAAATAGAGAAAGGAGGAATGAATCATGACCGAATCTGAAGCAAAGGCATTACAGGCCAAGGAAAAATCTGAAGTATCAACCATGACTGAACAGACAAAACCGGGACTGGTTTTTACTCCGGATGTAGATATATTTGAAACGGGTAAGGGTTTGACACTGCTTGCCGATATGCCCGGTGTAAAGGCAGAGAACCTCAATATCGACCTGAGAGAGAATGTCTTGACCCTTGAGGGTGATGTTAAAAAACCGGAAGGTAAAAATGAGGTTGAGTTGTTCAGTGAATACAGGACCGGAAAATATTACAGGCAATTCAATCTGTCTGAGATTATTGATCAGTCAAAGATTGAAGCAAAAATGACAGATGGCGTATTGAGGCTTACCCTTCCGAAGGTAGAGGCCGCAAAGCCCCGTAAAATAGCCATTAAATCATCATAATACAATTTTCAGGGATGGGATTGATGGGGCCTTTAATCCCATCCCTTTTGTGCCCCTGATCTCCATCGGACTGATTTTTTACTGTTTTTGTAGTGGAGGTAATAATGCAGAAAGATTATTATCTGGTGCTGGGAGTCAGCAGAGGAGCGGATTTAAATAAAATAAAAAAGGCTTACCGCGCTATTGTTAAGAGATATCATCCCGATGTTTCAGATGAAAAGGAGAGCAGTGCAAGATTTCTCGAGATAAAAGAGGCTTATGATATATTAAGTGACCATGAGAAAAAACACAGGTATGACACTGACCTTGAAAATGAAGATGCCTCTTACAGGTTAACCCGGGTACCAGGTCATATGCAGGAAAGGATAAAACGGTTCAGGGACGCAGAATCTCACCTTTTCACAAAAACTGATGATCTGTTTGGAGGGTTTATACCCGGTCTTTATGATAAGGGTAATGAGGGCCTGCATGAAAAGGATCTCTTTTTTGATGCAGTTCTTACTCCGGAAGAGGCAGCGTCCGGGGGTCTCTATCCTATTACGTTGCCGGTGATGGCTCCATGCCCTGTGTGTTCAAGATCGGGGCTGTGGGAAGGCATCTATTGTCCTCTCTGTGATGGTTTCGGAAGAATATCAACCGAAAAAAAATTTGCCCTGAGTATACCGTCCAATGTAAGTCAGGGAACAGAAATAACTCTATCTCTTGAAGGGATCGGCCTGAATAATGTGTACATGCATATCAGGGTAACGATAGCAGAATATTAAATGAAGGCTGTCTCATTATATATCTAAGAAAAGGTTGCTTATGTCCAATAATTAGGGTTAGATGCCTTATTTTTGTTCGGACATAGATGATTATGGAATTATATGAATAGAGTTGAAACAAATAAGTCCTGTTACCGGTGGTATATCCTTTTCCTTGGGATGATGTCATATTTCTTTATTGCCGGTTTGTCACGTATGTGTATGCCGGTACTCTTTAAGGAGATATCTGAGGATATCGGGCTGAGTATGCTTCAAATCGGAGCTGTCTGGGGCATGGATCCGCTTGCCGGTGTTTTTATAGCCCTGCCAGGAGGTCTGATTGTGGACCGGTATGGTGTAAAGCGCACTATGTTTTTTATAGGTATTTTTGCAGGTATCTTTGGTGCGCTCAGAGGGTTATCCATCAATTTTGTCAGTATGGCTATCACCATGTATCTGTTTGGGTTAACAGCCGCAACAATGCCGAGCATTATTCCCAAAGTAACAGCAGAATGGTTTAAAGGAAAAGAACTGGGGCTGAGCAATGCCCTGCTTAATATTTTATGGGGTTTCGGATCAATGTCTGCAACCATGTTCAGCGCCAATTATTTTTCTCCTATTCTTGGCGGCTGGAGAATGGTCATGTTAGTATATGGGGTGCCGTGCCTTTTGCTGGGGCTGCTATGGATTTTTACCGGAAATGATAATTCGACTGAAACAAGTCACCCAAGAATATCGAGTGGTTCACAGTCATTATTAAATGCGCTTAAACATATAATAAAAATCAGGGAAGTATGGTTAATAGCCCTTATTACTGCCACATACTGGGGTTCCAGTATGGGGCTTACCGGTTATCTTCCTACATATCTGAGGGCAATCGGCTGGACACCTTTTAAAGCAGACAGTGCAGTTACAGTAATGTCCGCCATTGCGACCCTGGGGACCATACCTGTTGTCTTAATATCTGACAGAATTGGTTCAAGGAATGGGGTGCTGGTTGCATCAACAATAATTATGGCCATAACTTTGTTTCTTTTACCGTTTTTTGATGGGCCGCTTGTTTGGGTATTATTGGTTGCAACAGGTTTTACGCGTACCGGGGTGGCAGCCCTGTATAATGTGATGGTTATAGAGATAAAAGAGGTCGGAAGTGAATTTAGCGGGACTGCAATTGGTCTTGTAAGCACACTTGGTATGGTTGGGGCATTTCTTTCGCCTCCGCTTGGTAACAGCCTTGAGGCATATAATAATGGCTACCCGTTTATCTTCTGGGCATGCTTGGCTGCGGCAGGGTTGCCCTTATTTGCCTTGTTGAAGAAAAATAATTATTGATATGTCAAAAAACCGCAGGGGCGAAAATTTTTCGCCCCTGCAAAAAACGTGAGCCCTGTGCCCTGCGCCGTTTTTATTACTTCCCATACTCCTTTGCTGCTTGATACATGGCCTTTATATTTTCGAACTTTGCCTCATCAGCGGTTGCGCCCGGTGCAAGTATATAACCGCCTCCTTTTCCGACTTTTTCAATCAGCTTTTTTGAGTAGGCCTTAACATCACTGGCGGTGCCTGTAACTATCATCGATGTAGGGACATTTCCCATCAGGCATGCCTTGTCTCCCAGTATCTCCTTTGCCCTGAATATATCGGTCTGATCAAAGTACCATATTACACCTTTAGGCGGCAGATCCTGTATTATTTCAAGACGTGAGTTATATCCCCCTTCGGCAAAGAGTAATGGCACAAGTCCTTCATTAATATATCCCTCAACCACCCTTTTAAGGAAGGGCCAGTAGAATGTCTTGAACTGCGCCCCGGACATAAACCCGTCTGCTCCCCTGTGCAGCGGGATAAAGACAACCGGTGTGCCGGCTCTAAAAGGCATTGTTCTGGTCATATTTATACTCAGTTCCGCCATTTTATCCATATAAGCCAGTAACCGCTCAGGCCTCTGAAACATGTCCATGATTGTACCTTTTGTACCTCTTAACCCGGCGCCCAGGGCGTCCAGGGGGGCGCCGCCCCCAATATCGAACCTGAAAAAATTGGGGAACCCCATTTTAAGACCTCTGTCTGTTATAGCCGTTAAAGCCTTGCGCCATTCTGTTTCGATCTCATTTGCCCTGGCAAAGGCCTGAAACCCCGCCTGTATTTCAGGAGCAGCAAAGGCGGCCAATCCGGCTGAACCGCCAAAACCGCCGAGCATAGAAAGAGGAGGGAGTTTTGCAAACGGCTCTGCTGCCTTATGTGTCCTTGGAAGCATTACTCTGAGGTTGAAATCCGAGCGGTCATTCTCAAAGTGGTCCCATTCATCAGCTTTTAGTATCTCTATCTCGACATGCTGAGGAGATACATTATCCGGGAGTCCGCCACCTGCCCATTTACTCGTCTTGACTCCAACTATCTCCATAGCCCTGCCGCTTCGTATCAGGTGGGCATCGGGCAGCACATCCAGGTCAAAATCATCCATATACCTGAACCATGCCTTTAACAGCTTTTCAGAGTCATACATTACCTCTTTGATCGTATACCCGGCATAAAATGCAGGTGCATAGCCAGGGTGGCAAATTACCGGCACCCTGTCCGGTTTCTCAAGTTTGATTGCTGATATGATCCTGCTCACCCTTGCCCTGTAAAGACCTTCAGCTTCAGTATTGTTAAAGGAAATATCTCCGGGATATAGCCAGCTTTTGAATCTTTCCTCTCTTTTTTCTTCAGGTGTAAGTTTTGCCCATTCCTTTTGCATTTTTTTACGCGCTCCCGTTTTTATTAGTTGCAGGTTAATTGTAGAAAAAAACTATAAAGTGATTGTTTTGCATGAAAAACAATTTCATGTGATAATTTATTATTCCATGTTGTTTGTCAATAGTGAATTGGAGGTAATAATCAGGTCTGCCTTATCCCCTTTACCAGATTTTTAATTTCAGGCACTCCCTGAACCTGCTCCTCGCTCCAGCATGGCAAAAGGGAATTATTATGAAATATCGGATCGTTTTTAAGGTCATACCTGGCGCAGGAAAGTGATGTTTCCCATAAAAGGGTTTCAGGAAGCGGGGAATATTCGGCCAGGTAGGGCATTGCACCTGCCCTGTCAGCAAACCTAACGGTTTCTGTTACTGATTCTATTGATTGTCCTGGAAGCCCCATCAGTATATATGCGCCAATATCTTTTTTGGTATATCCTGCTTCTAAAAGATTTTTTACAGCTGTCTCAAAATCGCCCATGGACACTTTATTATCCAGGGCTTCATGCATGCCCATGTCTGATGTCTCAAGGCCAAGTCTGATTGTCCTGAATCCTGAAGAAAAGAGCAGGCCGGCAATGCCAGGCATTATCTCTTTTACATGGAGCGCATTGGGGGTATGAAACCTGGCTTTAATACCTTTAGATTTTAATCTTTCAAGGATTGGGATTATATGCCTTTCCGGATCAACGAGCAGGGCATCATCATAAAATGCAAAGTCATTCACCCCGTAACCGGTTTGCCAGTGCACTATTTCATCAACAACCTCATCCGGGTAACGTCTCCTGAAAGATGGATATAAAAACCTGCTTGCACAGTATTTACATCTGTAGGGGCAGCCTGTTGATGTTTGAATGCATA
>CAZSZQ010000099.1:0-12670 GCA_964610475.1 uncultured Desulfatiglans sp. | reverse complement strand
GCGTAAATCTTTTCTCGGTAGAGGTTGCGTATTGTAGTTTTGAGAACGGTGCTGGCCATATACTCTCTCCTCGTTTGTTTATTGTGAAATGACTTTACCATCCAGCAATTGTATTACACGGCTGCTGAATTTTGCCATCTCATCTGAGTGGGTCACCATCAGTATTGTGGTGCCTTCTTCATTTAAGTTTTTCAGCATGTTCATTACTTCAATGCTGTTTTTTGAATCAAGATTACCTGTCGGTTCATCTGCCAGGATTAAGTTAGGCTCGTTAACAATCGCCCTGGCCACTGCGGCCCTTTGCTGCTGACCACCGGAGAGCTGCCTCGGAAAATGCTTGCAGCGATGGGCCATATCCAGTTTCTCAAGTACCTTGTCAACCTTGGCTTTTCTTTCACTGGAGGGGGTTTTAAGATAGATTAACGGGAGTTCTACATTTTCATATACGGTAAGTTCATCTATAAGGTTGAAACTCTGAAATATAAAGCCTATGTTGGCCTTACGGAGTGAAGCCCTTTTTGATTCGGAATACTTTGATACCTCTTCTCCTAAAAACTTGTAACTGCCTTCTGAAGGATTATCGATCAGCCCCAGGATATGGAGAAGCGTTGACTTGCCGCAGCCGGATGGCCCCATTACCGATACAAATTCTCCCTCTTTGAGGTTGAACTCAATTGCGTCAAGAGCCGTTGTTTCCACTTCATCTGTGCGATAAATCTTTGTTAATTGACTTGTTTCAATAATCATTAGTATGCCCTCCTTTTAGTTTATAAACGATATTTACTGACCAAGATTGATTGGCTCGTTAAATATCAAAGTGTCCGCTTCCTTAAATGTGTCATAACCTGAAGTAACTATCAGGTCTCCTTCCTTTAATCCTTCAAGTACCTCGACATACCGCGGATTCTGGCGTCCCAGGCGTATATCAACACGCTGTGCCGTTTTTCCATCCTGTGATACCATGTATACCCAGCGGCCGCCGGTCTCCTGAAAAAAGCCGCCCTTTGTTACCATCAGCCTTCTTTCTGCTTCGCTGAAGGTTAATTCTACAGTAAGTGTCTGTCCGCGTTTGATCCCTGCAGGCGGCTCATCTGAAAAGGCCATATCCACAGTAAATAAATTGTTGATTACCTCCGGATAAATTTTGATGACCTCAACTCCATAGCTCTTATCATCCAGGGTGAATTTACCTTTTGTCCCGACAGTTACCTTTGAGTTGTAATACTGATCTACTCCTGCCCTGATTTTGAATTTATCGAGGATATCTATCTGCCCGATACGCATGCCCGGATTGATCTGTTGACCGATCTCAGCACTTATGCTTGAGAGGTGTCCTGATATGGGTGCGCGGACTACCATGCTCTCTATCTGTTTGGAAAGGATATCAAGGCTGAGATTGATGCGTTCTATTGCCTTATTTGCCTGCTCCAGCTGCTTATCACTCATGATGTCCTCCTGCTTTATTCGTTCTTTGAGGAGTTCTCTCTGGGCCTTTTGATATTCAAGCTGGTCCACAACCGTCTCATACTGTTCTTCCGAGATGGCAATATCTTCGGCCTTTAATACCTTGTAACGGTTATACTGTTTTTCAAGCTTACTTATCTCATAGTTCAGATTCAGCAGGCTCTCTTTTCTGGTGAGCTTATCCTTGGCCAGTTGAAGCTGGGTGTTTTGCTGGCGATCAAGGTTTTCAAACAGAGCGGTCTCCGTTTGAATGAGCGTCAACTGGACACTATTATTTGAAAATCTCAGGATAAGGTCTCCCTTTTCTATAGGTTTACCGCCTTCAACGTAGAGCTCTTCCACCTTTCCTCCCTGATCTACATCAAGGTATACAGAGGTTAATGGAATCACCTGACCATCAAAGGGGTAGTATTCCCGGAATTCACCATATTTTACCTGTGATATGGTCATCCTGGTGGGGTCAACAGTGAGTCTTGTTGTTCCTGATCGCGATATTATAAGATACCCCAGAAAGATAATAATCGCACAGATACAAAAAATAAGAATAAGTCTTTTGGGAGGCCACCTCTTTTTTTCTATTGCTCTATCCATTAAATCCCTCTGTCTCAAATGATATTAATTCATGTGGGCAGGACTAATACGTGTGTTTACGATCCTTAATCACTTTTTATTAATGGGTACTTAATAGCATCATTTATGCCAAGCCGGGCTTTTTTATAATAAGGCAGAAATATCAATATGTTATAAAGTGATTAATGTTTTCTGCCTCACTAAATAGATACCAATTAATAGTTTTTAAAGCTACAGGTTGGTTTTCACAGCCATACCAGCTCTTATTGCAGTATTGTAATAGTTGAGCAGCAAGTAATTTGTTTTGGCAGCGGATACCATCCATATTTTGATTCTGCATGGAGAGCAACATATGATAAATTTTCTCTCAGGTAAAATAATTTAATCCCTCAGCATCTTTTCCCGTCTTTCCACACGGAAAAAGGTAAGCAGGCATAGCACCGCTATTAAAATAATTAAAAATATCCTGTTTTGTATCGTATGAGATAAAATCTGGGATTTATCCATATTTTTAATGGCATTGGGATCAAAAAAGGGCGATATACGCAATTGCACATCAGAAGCAAGATGAATAAATACATTGAGTGCGTACAATACAAATGTAATCATGGCACCTGTAATTTCACTTCTGAAAAATGCTGAAAATCCCATCCCAACTATAAGATAGAATACAGATGCCTGGAGCACGCCGTAAAGGGTTCCAGGTGAAACAGATGTAAAAAAAACAATGATAAAAATAGCCAGGAGTACTTCACCAATGATAAGCATAGAGACACATGTGGCGATCTTTGACAGCCATATCCTGTGGCATCCCCCCGGTACAGTATAGGCAATCTCAAGAGTTCTGCTGTCTACCTCTCCTGCAATAATCCTGATTCCAAGTCCCATTGCAATAACAGAGAGGGGTATGCTCATCAGGAGATGAGCATTTTCCGGGACCAGTTTCCCGTCACGCCAGCCGAGCATGATAAACAGGGCCTGCAAAACAGGCCATAAAAGGGGAAGTATAATAACTATCCAGTACCTTCTTCCTGCAACCAGACGTGCGGAGTATAACATCAGGCTCAGGTATCTTTTTATGTTATCGATCATGCTAAACTACCCTCTTCTTTCTAGTACCAACTAATTGCAGATAACCATCCTGCAGGTTGGGGGTAACCGGCTTTGCATCCGGAGACGGTGACTCCTGATGCAGTATCCTGATATTATAAATACCGCCTGCTTCAGGAACCTGATCCACAACAATGGCGTTTTCCGGCAGATTTTCTTCTTCTCCCTCCCTGATCCTCATTTCCCATGTCTTTCCTTTAGCCACAGAGGCTAAAAGACCGGGTTCTCCATCAAACACCTTTTTCCCTTTTGAAAGAACTATTACCCTGTCACAGGCCACAGCTACATCCTCAACAACATGGGTAGAAAATAAAACTATCCTTGTTTCAGCGAGCCTGGTCAAAAGATTGCGGAATCTTATACGTTCCTTCGGGTCAAGCCCCACTGTAGGCTCATCAACAATAATAACAGGGGGAAGTCTTAAAAGGGTTCTTGCAACTGCAACACGCTGACGCATGCCCCCTGAATAATCACCTATTCTCTTATCCGCCTGGTCTGCAAGCCCCACCTCCCCAAGGAGGAAATTGACTCTTTCAATGATTTTATCCCTTTCATCTATCCTGTATAAAAGGGCAAAATACTCGAGATATTCTCTTCCTGTAAGATTATTAGGCAGGCCAAAGTCCTGGGGAAGGTACCCCACCCAGTTGGCAAGATATTTCCTTATCTTTTTTAAAAGGACCCCACCGATTGTTATTGTTCCTGTGGTAGGTTCAAGGATTCCTGCAAGAGATCTTAAGAGTGTTGTCTTTCCGGCGCCGTTAGGGCCCAGGAAGCCGATCATGCCTTGATGAGCGCTAAAATGGATATTTATAAGAGCAGCATGTTCATCCCTTGGAAGATCAAGCCCGAAAATAGCCCTGGCCAAACTTTGCCACAGTGTCTTTATCCTGTATAAAAGACCCATTTCGAGTTTTTTATGGATCATACCCCCTGCCAGATCCTTTGCTGTTTTTCGCCCCATCTGGATAAATAAAATAAGGAGGATAAGCAGCATCATCGGGAAAAGGGCTATACGAGGCTTGATTCCGACCGTTACAGGCGCCAGATAATAGAACAGGCCGATTAATATCAGCACAATCCACGGAACCAGGAATGCCATAAGGTTTTCTATGCCGCCCGGATAAGGATTTCCCTTTTCATCACATTTCCCTCTCAGTTTTCTTATGAGAGATAAAAGCCTTACCAGTATTACCGCACCTGCAAATGAAAAAACAACACGCCACCATGTGGAGATCAATGTGAATGAAAGATATGACACCCCAGAAAGCAAAACCAGCGTAGTAACAATGGGCTGGATGGTATCGCTGGTCAAAAAGGGTTTCCCACCCCTTGCAAGAACCCTCTCTGCAAAATGTTCTCCTGCTCTCCATGCCCGTCCCACAGGCCCGGGACGTCCATATGTCTTGTGGAGAAACCTGACCTCAACACTCATATCCGGAGAAGGGTTTGGAAGCTCCGGTTTCCGGAATATCAGCACAAAAACACCCAGGAAGACAGAGGCAACGAGGAGCGTGGTTGTTACCTGCCATGTCATTGTGGTTATTATCTCGAAATAAATAAGTGGTGTCATAATGATAGCTGTGGCGCCTATCCACCAGACTGTTATCAGCGGCCCAAGCCTTCCGAATATCCGGTCAATACGATTCAAAAAGACAAACCCTATCGGTATGAACAGAAGGACAAGGAGGCTTGAAGTCACTAATCCCCCCATTACCACAACAGCAAAGGGAGGCCATATTTCATTTTCTGTTCCAGTGGCGATAGCCAGAGGCCATAACCCTGCAATAGTTGTGCATGTTGTCATAAGAACAGGTCTTGACCTCTCTCTGACTGCTGCAATTGCAGCAGCCCCTGCTGACCAGTTACTAAAAAGAACCCTCTTCTGTATCCTGTCAACAAGGAGAATTGCCGGGTTTACCATTACACCCATAAGGACTACTACACCTGCTATGGCCATGGGGTCAACCAGGGTCATGCCTGCAAAAAACAGTGCCCAAACCGCACCTATTATGGTGAGAGGGGCAGAAAGAAGTACAAGGACCGGCATTAAAAGGGATTCAAACGTAACAGCCAGTACAACAAAGAGCATAAGAAGTATGGGGATACCAAGCCGTTTCAGATAGCTTGTTGTCTCATCATTATTAGGCGGATCAATAACATATCCTTCAGGAAGATTTACGGCCTTTATCATGGAAAGAATTTCATCATTAAGCGCCTCACGCGCCGGTCCTGTTGTAGGGGCATTCGAACTTAACGTGTATGATACGCGTAACTCCCTCCGGCCGTTATGGTGCTGGATAACATTAGGCGGGGGCATCTTGCGTGCATCCGATATGAGACCTAACGGTATGACACCGGCGGATGTATACATGCGCAGGTTTTCCATCTTCTGGCTCAGGTTGCCTGTTTCTTTTTCATCACTCCTGACAATAATCGGAATCTCTTTACCGTCATCCTCTATCATGCCGGCGTTCATTTCAGTCCCTTCACGGCTTAATAATCTCAACATCGGAAACACCTGGTCTGACATGAGCCCAAGGCTTATCAGCATCTTATGATCAGGGATTATATGTATCTCATCCGGTCCTGTCCTTGTTGAAACCCATGCCCTTTGACTGCCAATTTCAGGGATGGATTCAAGCCTTTCCTTTACTAATAATGCAAGATCGAGCAATGGCTTTGTTTCAGGGCCTGATATGATGACCTCTGATGCCCCCTGTCCCAGAATGCTCCCCATGCCGCTATTACCCTGCTGTCTGTTACCTCCCTCGCCTGATGAGTTTTCAGCCCTGATACTGAACCCTTTAACAGTATTGGTAACCTCCCTTATTCTTGTTCTTACCAGTTCGGCTGTCAGTTCCCGCGGACGTTTAGCCTTTTCAACAAACCTGATAGTCAGTGTGCTGTTTTTTTCCTGGACAAAGCTTTCAACAGATTCAACGCCCTCTATTTTGATTGCTGCCTGCTCAAGAGAATACATAGACCTGCTTATCGATTCGAGGGAATCTCCTGATGGGACATCTATAGACAGCCTTACCTGGTCTGCATCTCTAGCCTCCTGGTTTCTGTTTCCCAATAATACCCAGGGAAGACCGACGATTACAGTTATTATTACTGCGGTTAAAATAACTATGAGCCATGATGCGGGGGTTCGGAGTGAATTTTTTAACAGGCCGGAAAAGAGTTCTCTCCATTTGTCAGGTGAAGGTAACCCTGCATACTGATCCTTTCGCCGTTTGACTTCCTCTAGTTGTTTGAGGGCAGAAGGGGCAGAAAATTTCCTGCTAAGAAGTGGAACCAGGCCTATTGCTACGAGAAGCGATGCCCCAAGGGGGATAAGGATACCTGCTGCAAGAAGCGCCATAACCGATCTCATGGTACCATTATCAATCAAGAATGGAACCGGAAGAAAAACAACTGCATTTGTCGCTGTTGCCGCCATAATGGCCTTGAAGGTAATCTTTACGCCTTCAGTAGCCGCCCTGTCAGGGTCAACTCCCCTTTCAAGCTTTCGTTGAATAGCCTCATAAACAACAATGCTGTTATCCACAAGCATTCCGATGCCTACGGCAAGACCGATCAGGGTGACTATATTGATGGTGTAGCCCCCGATATAGAGAAAGGCCATGGCGGTTAAAAGACTGACAGGCACTGATACTGCAACAACAGCAACAGCCCCTGGTCTTCGTATGAAAAGAAAAAGGATTATGAGCGATATAAGAAAACCGCTTGCTGCGAGTTTTTTAAGCCGGTCAATCTGTTTTTCGATTATATCGGCTCCATCCATGCCTATTAAAAAGTCTATCCCATAGGGTTTAAACTCTGTGCGCAATTCGTGAATCCGCGCCCTGAGGTCTCTCCCCAGTTCAACCAGGTTGGCCCCCTCTTCCTTTAATACAAAAAGGCCCACAGAAGGTTTGCTGTTGACACGGAACAGGCTATCCTTTCTGCCTGTGCCTTTGGATACTTCTGCCACATGACGGATGAGGGCCGGCTTTTCACTTGTCAGCCTCAACTCATTCAGTTCATAGGGTCCCTTTGGCCTGCCGTCCAGCATTACAGGCGTTCTGTTCGTATTAGTCTCGAGGCCTCCCAGAAACTTGAGCCTTTGAACCGAACGTGTCAGTGTGTCGGATACACTTAGCGTGGTTATTCCAAGGGCAGAGCATTGGTCAGGATCAACCTTTACGGTTACCTCTTCCGGTGCGCCGCCCGAAACAAATACAGTTGCCACCCCTTTAACAGCAGCTATGCGTGGCTGTATCCTTTCATCCACAAAACTCCTCAGTGTGTCAATGTCTTCCCCGCCCAATACCTGGATACTCATCACAAACCGGCTTATCATTGAGGTATCCTGGGCATCAACCGAGATAAATGACCCCCTGGGCTGCGTCTTTAATAGCTCTGTAGCAATACGCTGTAGCTCAAGCTGCCTTATCTTGACATCTGTCCCTGCTTCAAAATTAAAAGTAAGGGAACCCTGTGACCCGGTTATTTCTCCGTGTGTCTCCTTTAATCCGGGAAGCTCCCCGGCCTTGCCTTCGAGGGGAATCAGGATTTCCCGTTCAATGACCTCAGGATCACTGTTGAGCCTCATAAAACTAACATACAGGTTGTCACCTTCAATGGAAGGCAATAGTTCTATAGGCATCCGCTGCCATCCAGCGATCCCAAGGAAGAGAAGGGCGCAGAACAGCATGCTTGTAGCAACAGGCCGCCTTAGAGGAATATCATACCAGCTCATGGTTTGGCCCGTTTAAAACGAAGATGGTCAAGCAATAAATAGAGACATGGTATTACCAATAAAGAGGTAAGGGTGGATGAGATAACACCGCCTATGATTGTTAATGCCAAAGGCGCCCGGAGCTGTGCTGCCTCACCAATACCGACTGCAAGAGGAAGGAGTGCAAGCACTGTTGTAGTGGATGTCATTATAATTGGCCTTAATCTTATTGCAGCAGCCTTTGCCAGTGCTGTTTTTATCTCTATCCCTTCATCTATCAGCTGGCGTGCAGCCTGAACCAGCAGTATAGCGTCATTAACAGCTATGCCGGATAATACTATCAGACCAAGGAACTCCATTATACCGATGGGTTTGCCTCCAGGTACAAGAACCGCTGCCACACCCACTAGTGCAAAGAGTATGGAGGAAAGAACTGTGAAAGGATGTAACAGAGACTCGAATGTCCCGGCAAGTACCATAAATACAAGTAGTACGGCTACCAGGCCTGCCCACTTAAGCTCTGAAAAGGTCTTTTCCCTTTCTTCCTCTTCGCCTGTAAGCCTCATGGTGAGGCCCGGCCCGAGATCCATATTGCTGATCGCCGTTTCTGCCTTAGCCCTGGCATAAGGATAGGCTATTCCAGGGGTTACCCTTGCTGTAACCCTCGCAATCCTTTTCTGATCTCTTCTGAATATCTCCAGGGCGCCGTCAACCTCTTTAAAATCGGCGATATCTCCGACGGTCAAACGTTCGCCGTCCGGTGTGGTAAAGGGAATAGACTTGAGATCAGAAGAGGTGTCACGGTCAATTCTTAAAACTACATCTCTTTCCTCATCCCCGGTTGTCATCTTGGTTACTTCCCTGCCGTCAAGCGCTGCCTCAAGAACTACAGTCAGCATGTCGATATCTATACCCAGTCCGTCACAGAGGGTTCGGTTCAATACTACATGAAGCTCAGGAGAACCGCCTTCAAATGAAGATTGGACATTCCACAACTCATGCACCGTCTTTAATTTATCAAGCACCTTTTCTGCACTCAGTCTCAATTCATCAATGGACTGGCCTGAGATCTCTACCTGTATGGGAGGACCTGTATTTCCTATTGCCCTCGATATGGCAGAGGTACCCAGTTCCCAGGAGACCTCCACATTTGAGAGTGCAGATATTACCGGCGAGGCGACAGAAACTACCTGATCGGCGGTTTTACCGTCTGTAGAGAGATTAACCAGGATCCTTGCGGTATTTTCCCCTGTTCGTTCTTCGCGTATAAAGTGATCATCTTCAGGGAGCCTTCCTACTTCTGACATGATAGCGCGGAGATCATTACCTGCCGCTTTTTTTATGATATCTTCAACAACAGAGGTCATTTCTTTTGTGGCTTCGACCCGCTGCCCTGGAGGACCGGTAACGCGTAATGAAAACTGCCGGGGATCTGCCGGGGCCATCAGTTCAGTACCAAGCCATAAGATGCCATAAATAGATATAAGAACCACAAACACACTGATTAACATGACCTTTAAAGGATGTTCCAGGAGAAGTAGAACAATCCTCTCCATCTTTGCCTTTCCCGGATCTACCTCCTTTGTCTTATGGGCAGGGAGAAACCATACGCTAAGGGCAGGTATCAATAAAACCGCCACAGCTAAAGAGATCATCAGAGAGACTACAACAGTAAAGGATATGCCTGAGACAATTCTTGCAGCCAAGCCCTGTATAAACAGAACCGGCAAAAAAACCACACAGGTTGTAAAGGTGCTGGATGCAATTGCCCCGGAAACAAGGGCTGTACCCTTTGGGATAGCCTCCAGCGAAAGGTCACCCTCTGCACGCTTCCTGAAGATGCTTTCGATTACCACTATGGCATTATCAACAAGCATGCCTGCGCCAAGGGCCATACCTCCCATTGTCATCAGGTTCAGGCTGTGACCGGCATAATACATGGCAAAAAGTGTTGCCAAAAGAGAAACAGGCATAGCCGACGCAACTACAAACGTAGACCCCACAGACCTCAGGAAGAAAAACAGAACGATAACCGCCAGGATTATTCCGATGATAGCAGCGCTCTCCACGTCACTTATGGCATCTTCCACCAGCTTTGCCTCATCACTTACTACCTTGAATTCCACATCAGCAAGTTCTTTCTTTATGTTTTTCAGGGAATTTCTGACAGTTCTCGACACTCTGACGGTATTAGCCCCGGCCTCCTTGTATATGGAAAGACCTATGCCTTCGTTTCCGTCCACAAGAACCAGGTCCATGATCTCTTTTTCTGTAAGTACCACCCTACCAATATCCTTTACCCTTACCGGTATGGTCTTTTCATTGGAATCACGTTCATATTTGACTACAACCTTTTCTATATCATCGATACTATTGAATCTTGAGATGCCTCTTACAAGATAAACATTCTCTCCCTCTTCGAGGGTGCCGGCATCCATATCAAAATTTGCAGCCCTGATACGGCTTTCGAGTGTAGCCATAGTTACGGAATGGGCCTCCATGAGATACCGGTCGACTATAACCCTTACCTCCTCTTCCCGTCCCCCTGTTATACGCACCTCAGCCACTCCTTCAAGCTGCTCAAATGCCGGAGATACCATCCTGTCGGCTATTCTGCGCAGTTCTGTAAGGTTTGGAACCCCTTTGGGCGATACTAGACCTATGGTAAGGACAGGCATCTGCCGGGGATCCTGCCTGCGGACTAATACCTCATCCACATCCGTGTCCGATGCGATGGGGTTGACTGCCTTCTGGACATCCACAAGGGCAAGATCCATATCTGTATCCCAGTCAAAGATTACCCTGGCAATAAGATTGCCGGACCTTGCAACCTGGTTGATGGACCTGATACCCTTTACCGTAAAGAGACGCTGTTCTACTTCTCTTCCATAAAGCCTCTCCATCTCTGTTGGAGGGCGGTCGCCTGATTTTATAGAAACAAGTATGGTGGGGCTCTGGATATCCGGTAAAAGATCCAGCGGGAGTTTTTTCCATGATATCCATCCAAGCATGATAACTGCAGCGGCCATTACTGATACGGCCACAGGATGTTTTGTTGCGTAGCGTGCCAGGGTATACATAATATCAATTATTCCCTGTAACACGGACCCGTGTCTGGTCAGCAAGGGTTTCAAGACCTCTTGTTACAACCCTCTCTCCTGCTGATAAGCCCTTGCTGATCTCAACAATATTGTCATCACCAAGACCAAGAACCACCTCCTTCATTTCCACCCTCTGACCCTTCAGAACAAAGACCACCCATTTGCCGCCACGATTAGTGACCGCCTCCCGGGGGGCAAATGGAACATCCTTTCTTTTTTCCCTGATTATGGTTACCTCGACAAACATGCCAGGCCTGAGTTTTCCGGCATGGTTCTCCACCTCTACTTCGGCCTTTAAGGCCCTTGTGACGGGATCGATCATAGGATCAAGACGGGTCACCTTTCCATTAAATGTCTCATCCTTCCAGGCATAATGCTGGATTCTGGCAGAAAGATCCTCTTTGACCTTTGCGACATCCTGCGCAACAAGATCCACATCTGCCACCAGGATATCTGTGGGGGCAATTCTCGCCACCTCAAAGCCCGGATTTACATACTGCCCTACTGCAAGTGGCTGCGACTGGTTGTCCCTGTCCCTGGCGAGTCTGAGAATTACTCCATCAATGGGCGTTATGAGCTGACTCCGTTTTTCTGAGTTGAGACTTTTTTCATAATCAATCCGCGCGTCCTCAAGGCTTGTTTGCGCCTGTAACAGCTCGGATCTGCTTTTAAATCCGTCGTCATACAATTTCTGAGTAGATTCATATTCCTCTTTTGCAGTCTTGAACCTCTGCCAGGTTGCCTCTTTCCTGGCATTAAGACGTACATCATCACCTGTAATACGGGCTATTACATCTCCTGCTTTTACCTGGTCTCCTTCGCGAAAAGGTTCTCCATCCCTGTTTTTGAAAAATTCCAGTATTCCTCCTGTTTCAACCTCGAGCCTTGCCACCTTACTTGTTCGCAAGGTTCCTGTTGCAATGATTCTGTCTTCAACATCGGTCTTGCCCACCTTTGAAACGGTAACAGGTACCAGGAATTCTATCTTCTCCGATGTATTCTCCCTGGAACAGCTTAAAAAAAAGACAAAAAGCATAATAAAGATGATTTTTTCTATTCTGATAAAGGCACGGTTTTCTGTCATTTATATCCCTCTTTAATTACCTGTAGCAGGGGTCCATCGTATGGCATCGGCCACTACAATATCACCATCAGTAAGATTGGATAACTCAACGGTTACATATCCTTTGGGAAGATCGAGTTTCCCCGCCATGTTCCATCCCTCAATCCCTGCATTTGAATCAAATTCCAGGTCATGTTTATCCTTATTATTATCTATCACAACGGCATGCCACTTCCCCCATTTTCTACCCTGGAACATGCTCTTCACGGGCATAAAAAATTCCAGGTCCCATGCCCCCTCATGCGTAAGTTCAGTCTGAAACAGGGCCTTTTTATCGCCATCTCCGGGTTTTATGATTGCGGCTGTGTGTCTGTATTTTCCAAAGGCCACACCGTTACTCATGCGGGACCACTCGCTGGGCACACTCGCCCCTCCTGGAAGAATATTTGCCGATATATATGGCAGGCCCTGATCTGTATCCTGATCCTTATCAATTTTCTGTTTTGTTTTTATACGCAATCCTTTATTCTCCCGGCCTTCTGCTACTATATTAAAGGCTTCATCCAGGTCATCGACTATTATTGAAGAGGAGGCAGGTATTTCCCATGGGATCTCATGCACCCCCTCAATTATATC
>CAZSZQ010000098.1:0-12846 GCA_964610475.1 uncultured Desulfatiglans sp. | reverse complement strand
ATTGCTACAGGGATTTTATAGTCATAATGATGACATTATTGTCAAAGGAATGGCTATGTTGGGGCATTTATACTGATAATTGCCAGATCGGCGATTTCACCTATGGTCATTTTATTAAAATAACCCTCCTCATAAACACTTATCTCTCTCATATCGTTTTTAAGGGCCATAATATCTGATAAGGCCTCTATACACCTGAGGTTTCTCATTATCATAATAGCATGGGCAAGGATTTCAGGATCTTTTTCGGTTAAGAAAGTGAGGAGGCTTGATCTTATCCGATTGAATGATTCAGGCGCAGCTCCGGTTATTAAGCTTAATGCCCTTAACGTATGGGGTAAAAGTGATTTGTCAGAGATGAAGGGATAAAGCTGAATGGAATAGATGGCATAGAGCCTCGGCATATTGGCAAGGATAAAGCCGATGGCATCTATTGCCCCCCATGCAGATGCGGCACTATCTGTAATAGAGGCGAAAAGTTTCTGGAGCAGGTTTTTTACAGAGCCCGGGTAATATTCTTCTAAAACCGCTGCGGCCTTTCCCATGGCATCTGCTGCACGGAATCTGGTAAGATCATCAGTAGAATATAAAAGGCGCTGTAAATAGGGGATAATCTTTTTTCCTTTGTGGGAAGCTTCAATTATCCCTTTAATATCATATACTGAAACAAGCCTTTCTACTTCTTCCTTTGTGATAAATCCTTTATTATTCTCAATCTCAGTTCTTATAACCCGATTTACAGGTTTTTTTTCAATTTTTCTCCTGAAAGCATCCTCTGTTACTTCTACTACATCAAGAAGCCTGATAAAGTACAGTACTCCGGTGACATTTCTTCCTTGATATGCCCTGCTCTTAACTATAAGGTGGCTTGGATAATCATATCTTTCTAATTGAGCAGAGAGGTAGTCATCTTCGGGAAGGAGATCCCATGCAAGATCCCAATCCCCATTACATGCAAATACCAGGGCTTCTGACATTGCTGCCCCGAGATTATGGCCTGTTACATCAAATGTATATACAGCACCGCAATCACATACCCCAACAGGCATCGACAGGTACATGCAGTTACTCAATTCAGCAGGTTTTTTAAGATAAATACCGCAAAACGGACATGCCGGTTTTATTTGAACATCTCTTCCATTAAATGCTGTATTCAATATATCGTTACGGGGCATTATAATGATTTTGTTATCTGGCCGGGCCAGGTATATCAAGTGTCATGCATTTATTTGAAGGATTGCAGGATTTGACTGTAATCTTTGGTTGTCTTGCGTTTGAACCTGCTCCTATAGCATAGTTGCTTTCACTAACAACTCTTTCAAATGATGAGGATTTGCATTCAGGGCAAACAAGACAGATTTCTTCATCACTGTTAAAGAATAGTTTTTCAAAAGTGTTGTTGCATTCAAGGCATTTAAATTCATATATTGGCATTATTGACTCCTTGATTCAAAACAGAATAAATATTGGCACCGAATATAAATATTTTGTGTTTTAATGTCAATTATATCACCTGGGTATATAATGATACTATCCTTTCATCCATGCATTACAGCGGATCATCAGATCATACTGGGACACCGTGATCCGGATTTCCATGATTCAATCTACATTGCCCGATCCGAACTGATCATTCTCCCGCAAACCTGTTCTGAAAAGCTGTATACAATGTGTTCAGAATCAAGTGCTGATATCTTTCCTGATTACACCGCCAGATTTGGTTTTCCCGGAAAAACCGGGCAGAATATTTTGTTTAACAAAAGTAATCTACCTCAGCCGGTAACCTATATATGGGATTCAGTAACTCACTTTAGAGCTGCATTTGAAAGACATGTACCCCATAATTTTCCTTTTATATTAAAGGAAGACAGGAGCCATGAATCTGATGGTATCTATATCATCAATGATAGACATGATATTTATCTGTCTCTTAAAAAAATAGAAGAAAAATACAATTTTAAACCTGGCAGATTTATTTCTCAGGAGTTTATCCACAGTGATGGTAAAACCCTTAGAGTGGTTGTCATGGGAGATAGATTTACCAGCTACTGGAAAAGCATTACAAATCCTGATCAGAAATTAAGCTCCATAAACAAGGGTGCCATGGTAGATTTTGATTGGCGGCCTGATCTGCAAAAAAAAGGAATTGACATAGTTAAAGAGCTTTCTTTTAAAACATGTGTAAATCTGGCAGCCATCGATATTATTTTTCCACTTGATCAGGCAAATCCTGATCCTCTGCTTCTTGAAATAAATTTTTATTTTGGCAGGAAAGGTCTTGGAGGGAGTATCAATTATTATAGACTTCTCTTCGGGGCAATTTCCGAATGGATGGATAAAAATGGGCATGATTCAAAAAAAATCAAACTTGTCTGATTCTGTGATTGCCTTATATGATTTCATCTACTATTGTTTTCTTTTATTTTCAATTTTTTAAAAATTAAAAAGTTGTATTATTTTTACCGGATAAATGTGGAAGAGACTTTAGAATGAAGATTAAAATAAATGATAAAAAAATTGATTTCACGGGAAATACCCTGCTTGACCTGATATACTTGTATGGATTTAATGATAAAACAGGCATTGCAATTGCTGTAAACGGGACAGTCGTTCCAAAGGCAGAATGGCAGAGTTATTTTCTTAAAGAGGAAGATGAAATACTGATAATAACTCCCGCACAAGGCGGTTAATTTATGAAGGTTATTCTGATTACACCTCCAGAAAATATTGAAAACGAATATAAACTGATAAACATGATGTTTGAAAAAGGCCTGCCGGTTCTGCACTTAAGGAAACCGGGTTTTGATATCGAAAGAATGTCAGAATATTTGAGTAACATCCGGCAGGAGTACCATACGGATATTGTCATACATTCCTGTTATGATTTAATGGGGGTTTATAACCTCGGGGGAATACATATTACAGGATTTAACTGCATAGAAACAAGGGGCATTATTCCCAAGGTTAAAAAGCAAAAAAAATTAAGTGTAAGTGTTTCATATCATTCCTTCGAAGAGCTGTATGGAGCTGACAGGGAATATGATTATGTTTTTTTAAGTCCTGTTTTTGACAGTATCTCAAAAAGGAATTATAAATCACGGTTTATTCTTAAAGAACTGTCATGCGTAATAAAAAAAATAAATATTTGTGTTTTTGCAGTTGGCGGGTGCAGCGTTCAAAACATGAAGGTTATCAACGAACTGGGTTTTACAGGGGCAGCTTTCTTAGGGGCTGTCTGGAATTCTTCTGACCCGGTAAATAGTTTAATGGCTATTTTAGAAAAAGCCAGAGAACTTTAAATTTTTTTCAAAATTGGCGGTTAACAGGAACGATAATTTACTATATGGAAAGTGAACAATAAAAATGGATGAACTAATCTTAGCTGATCATAAATTTCACTCCCGTCTTTTTGTTGGAACCGGAAAATTCAGCTCAAATGAACTTATGGGAAAGGCTGTTTCTGCTTCAGGTTCGCAACTGGTGACAGTTGCACTAAAAAGATGTAATCTCAACGACAAGGAAGATAGTATGCTCAACTACCTTAATATTCCCGGAGTTAAGCTCCTGCCAAATACTTCGGGAGTAAGAACCGCCGGAGAAGCTGTATTTGCTGCGGAGATTGCAAGAGAAGCATTGGAAACAAACTGGCTTAAACTTGAGATACATCCTGATCCCAGATATCTTCTTCCCGATCATAAGGAAACACTTATTGCATCGGAAGAGCTCGTTAAGAAAGGTTTTAAGGTGCTGCCATACATTAATGCTGATCCTGTATTCTGTAAACATCTTGAGGAGACCGGTGTTGCTGCAGTAATGCCTCTCGGAGCACCCATTGGTAGTAATTCAGGACTTAAGACAAAAACAATGCTCAAGATAATTATTGAACAAAGTAATATTCCGGTTGTCATTGATGCAGGTATAGGGGCACCTTCGCAGGCTGCCGAAGCCATGGAAATGGGTGCAGATGCTGTGCTGGTCAATACTGCCATAGCTATTGCCGATGACCCTGTAGAAATGGCTATAGCTTTTAGAATGGCGGTTGAGGCAGGCAGGAGGGCTTACAAGGCAAAACTTGGCCCGATATCGACCAGTGCTGTAGCCAGCAGCCCGTTTACATCTTTTCTGGAAGAATAATAATAATTTATTTCAGGATTTATAATGAGTTTTACAGAGATATACAATCAACATGACTGGGATGTAATAAAAACAAGGATATACAATAAAGAAGCATGTCATGTTGAATCGGCTTTATCAAAAAAGAGCGGACATGATATGGATGACCTGATGGCGCTTCTTTCACCTGCCGCAGGAGCTTTTCTTGAAGATATGGCAAGGCTCAGCCACGATCTTACGCAAAAAAGGTTCGGAAAAACAATTCAGATGTATATCCCTCTTTATCTCTCGAATCATTGCAGCAATAACTGCCTTTATTGCGGTTTCAGGAATGAAAACAGGATAAGGCGTATTACCCTTACCGGAGAGCAGATACTGGAAGAGGTAAAGGTGATAAAATCTTTCGGTTATGATCATGTCCTGCTGGTAACAGGTGAATTCAAAAAAAACGCAGGGATAGAATACTTTGAAAATGTTCTTCGCCTGATACGGCCTTATTTCTCACATATTTCAATGGAAGTTCAGCCGATGAATCAGGATGATTATGAATGTCTTAAAAGACTGGGACTTAATACAGTGCTTATTTATCAGGAAACTTACGGAAAAAAGTATCATGAGTTTCATTCTGGAGGGATGAAATCGGACTTTTTTTACAGGCTTACCACCCCTGACAGAATAGGTGAAGCCGGTATACACAAGATAGGGCTCGGGTCTCTTCTGGGGCTGGATGACTGGAGAACTGATTCCTGGTTTGTAGGGCTTCATATTAACTACTTGAAAAAGAAATTCTGGAAAACCAGATATTCTGTCTCTTTCCCAAGGTTAAGACCGGCAACAGGAATCATCGAGCCGAGAGTAGTTGTAACAGACAGGGATCTGGTGCAGTTGATTTGTGCCTTAAGAATTTTTGATGAAAACCTTGAACTCTCATTATCAACAAGAGAGGCGGAAAAATTCAGAGACAATGCTGTAAAATTGGGTATCACATCCATAAGTGCAGGTTCAAAGACCGAACCCGGAGGGTATTCCGTAAAAACCGGTGAGCTTGAGCAGTTTGAGATCAATGATAACCGGCCTCCCTGGAAGATAGCAGAGATGATAACCGGCATGGGATATGAACCGGTATGGAAAGACTGGGATATCCATTATACAGGCTGATTTTTATCACGAAAGAAAAGACAATAATCCGGCGTGATTTGTCATATCTTTGACAGAGTTAAGCCATATGTTGATCCATTAAGTCCCATAATGAGAGGCTCAAAAGGATAATATCTTGCCAATATACCTGTAATTTGATAGGTATTCTACAATACTTTTTTATTCCGGCTGATTTAATTCCCCCTGATTTGGCAGTGGCATATTCTTTGCAAAACAGTTCTGTGATCACTTGTATACGTGGATACTGCAGTCTATTTTAATTCAATCCGTTTTTGTGCGGTATAAGGATCTTAAAAACTGGAGGTAAAAATGAAGCTTAATTTACGGAATAAATTATTACTGCCAACACTTCTATTTGTAATTTTCGCGATGGTTGTCTCAAGCATGGTATCCTACAAATATTCAGAGAGTGCACTCAATGATTCTATTGAGGCTCAGATAAGCGAAGTTACAAACGGAGCAACCAATCAACTGACATCATGGCTGGAAGTTGTGCGTTTCGATCTGGAAAAGATGTGTCAAATACCTGAAGTGAACAGCGCACTTGATCCTGATGAGGCTATGGCCGTACAGTCCAGAGAATATTCAGGTGAAATGCTTTCCAATGAAAAAAAGAAATCAAAATATCATGAGTATGTTGGGGTTGCTGATCTGAAAGGCAAGGTTGTGACAAGATCCATATCTGCACCAATTGATCCGGCAAATCCGGTAAAAAATGAAAATCTTGACGTAAGTGGTGAAGTATGGTTTCAGAATGCGGTAAAAGGGCAGTCCTATATTTCCGGCGCCTTTAAAAGCCCGATGACATCAAACATAGTATTTGTCGTTGCCGTACCTGTACAACGGATGGATACCGTCACTCTTACCTTGAGCGATCAGATTGTGGGAGTGCTTTTTTCCATGGTGGAACTTGAATATTTTACAAAAAATCATATTGATACAATAAAGTTTGGAGAATCTGGTTATGCATTCCTTTTTGATCGAACAGGTATGACCATAGGACATCCTGAGAACTCGCAGGTTTTGACATTAGATTTATCAAAACAAGGTTTTGGCAAGGAAATGATGGAAAAGAAGAATGGTATAACGATTTATACCTTCAACAATCTTGAAAAAATTGTATCTTTTAAAAACGAGCCGAATTCAGGCTGGACAGTTGTTTCCGGAGTCGGGACAGACGAGGTATTTGCCCCGGTTAATAAGATCTTTAAAATAAGCGCGCTGCTGGCTGGAATCGTTGCCCTTGTTATCGGGATAGGGATGTGGTTTTTAGCCGGGTTTACGGTTGTAAAACCAATATCCGAAGTGGTGGCCGGACTCAAAGACATAGCTGAAGGCGAAGGTGACCTTACTAAAACACTAAAGGTGAACAGTGAAGATGAAGTTGGTGAACTGGCAAAATGGTTTAATATTTTCATGGAAAAACTCCGGTCCATTATAACCGAAATCAGCGGTAATGCAGATTCAATGACGTCGGCTTCTGTTGATTTATCAAAACTGTCAAGCAGCCTGTCCGAAGGGGCCGATCTTACCTCAGCCAAATCAAATACCGTTGCCACGGCTGCCGAAGAAATGAGTTCAAACATAAATTCAGTTGCAGCAGCTACTGAACAGGCGTCTACCAATATGAACCTGGTCGCAACGGCCGCTGAGGAAATAACATCCACAATTAATGAGATTGCCCAGAATTCCGAACACGCAAGGACAATTACTCAGGATGCTGTTAAACAGGCTGATGACGCTTCACAAAAAATTGATGAACTGGGAAGGGCAGCCCAGGAGATCAGCAAGGTAACTGAAACAATAACGGAAATATCGGAACAAACCAACCTTCTTGCCCTTAATGCTACTATTGAGGCAGCCAGGGCAGGTGAAGCCGGAAAAGGTTTTGCTGTTGTTGCAAACGAAATCAAGGAGCTTGCACGGCAGACAGCCGAAGCAACACAGGATATCAAAGACAGGATTGAAGGCATACAAAAATCAACTGCCATGTCGGTAAAACAGGTTGAAGGCATTTCCAAGGTAATCAACGATGTTAATGAGATCGTATCAACAATTGCTACCGCAGTAGAAGAACAGTCTGTAACCACAAAGGAAATAGCAGGGAATGTGGCACAGGCATCAAACGGCATGCAGGAGGTTTCAGAGAATATTGCACAGAGCTCTTCTGTTTCAACAGAAATTGCAAGGGATATCGCCGATGTAAATCAGTCATCAAATGATATCTCGAACAGCAGCTCTCAAGTTGATATGAGCGCTAAGCAGCTTTCTAAACTGGCTGAACAGCTTAAAGGACTTGTAGGCAAGTTTAAAATATAATAAACCAAATATAGAATACGAAACACCCTGTCAATTTATGACAGGGTGTTTTTGTTTTCTGATCAGGCATCAGTTCAATTTACAAATGTGGATTTTTGTGCGATACTTCGCCCTTCATTTTTTGGGAAAAGTATCATATGAGTATCAAATTTACCATTATTGTTTCGTTTGCAATACTTTTTTCCTGGCCCGGAATGTTGCAGGCATCACAGTCTGATGGCGAGAACAAACTTCAGAATCACATCCACAGTAGACTTTTATGTCTTGATTGCCACTTCTATATCAAGGAAAATCCGGATCATCCGGTAGTGGATAATTCAAATACATCATGCATTGAATGTCATGAAAATTTCATCGAATTCCGGCAAAGCAGAAAGGATATGGTTAATTGCCTTTATTGCCATTCGCTCCATCATGAAAAAATTGCACATGATGCACACTATGACGTAAGCTGCAAGGCCTGCCATTTCAGTGATTTTATACCTTTTAAAAGCACAAAAAATAATCTGACAAAATGGAAATATGAAACTGCCCCAACGGGCGAATTTGATCCTCACCGGATGATTACCGGAAAGGAGGAAATGTGTTCCCGATGTCATTTTAAAGGGAATAACCTTGGAGCTTCAGACCATGCATTACCTGTTAAAAGCATAATCTGTATGCCATGTCATGCAGCCACCTTTTCCTTTGGCGATATTTTCTCAATGACTGCGATAGTTATCTTCTTTATTGGGATATTAAACATTTTAATTGTCTGGTTTGCTTCAGGGAAGGGACATACAAAATATGGAAAGAATAAATCGACTGATTTGACCGGCATATTCGAGGCATTGATTTTTGATGGTTTTTTCCAGAGGAGACTTTTAAAGGTATCTTTCAAACGATGGGGCATACATGCAATAATTTTTTTCCCGCTTATTGTACGTTTTATCTGGGGTCTTTTTGCCCTCGTGTTATCAATCACAATTCCTGAATGGGATCTGACAAGGAAGATCCTGGACAAAAATAACCCCTTTACCGGATTTATATTTGATATCACAGGGCTCCTGATCCTTACAGGCGGATGTTTTATGCTGTTGAATAAGTGGGCAGACAGGAAGAAATGCATTATTAAAGGTTTCCCAAAAAGTAATTATTCTATTCAGATTCTGCTCAGCGGAATTATTATAACCGGTTTTTTAGTTGAAGGTGCAAGGATAGCAATGACAGGAGTTCCCTATGGTTCACAATACGCCTTTATCGGCTTTCTTATAAGCAAGGCACTGATGCATTCCCGCTTAAATGAGATATATGCATATATATGGTATATTCACTCTATAGCAACTGCAGTCTTTATTGTCTGTCTCCCTTTCAGCAGGATGTTTCATGTATTTTTAACTCCTTTAAGTCTGGGATTAATGGCTGCATCAAGGGAGTGAACTTTAAAGGACTGAGCCTGAATATTTTGAACAGCTGACTGTAATTAAAGTAACTATATTTTTCCAGGAGGATATCAATATGAAAATAAATAATTATAACATACCTGAAGATCTTTACTATGAAAAAAATCATTTCTGGGTAAAGGCGGAAGGTGATCTTCTTGTCATGGGTATGGATGATTTTGCCATAAAAATGGCAGGCGAAATAGTCTATGTCCAATTACCTGCTGAAGGTAAACGGCTCGATGCAGGAAAAAAGTTCGCCAAGATTGAGTCAGGGAAATGGCTTGGCAAGGTATATGCCCCTGTTGACGGTGAATTGGTTGAATCAAACCAGGCGCTGGAAGAAAACACTACAGTAATAAATGAAGACTGTTACGGTAAAGGATGGATGTTCAAGATAAAACCCGATAATATGAATGATATTAATAATCTGATTCATGATCCAAAGGATATTGAATCATGGATGCAGGATGATATTGAGAAGTATAAAGAAGAATAGAAATGTCTGTTAATGATTACAGTCTGAAAGAAATTATTCAGGTTGACGCATGCACAAATTGCATGTTGTGTGCTGAAGTCTGTCCTGCTGTTACGGCGACTCAGGATGCTTCTCTATCGGGCATATACCGGCTTCATGAACTCCGCAGGCTGTTCAGGGCCAGAGCAGGGCTGTTCAAGAGATTTTTTTTACCATCATTAAATGAAAAGTCTTTAAAAAAATTCAGCGAAACGGTTTATAGATGCACACTATGCGGCAGATGTATGGAGGTATGCCCGTCAGGGATTGCTCTTAAAGATATCTGGATCTCTCTCAGACAGGATCTTTTACATTCAAATGCCTATCCGGCAAAGGTCAATCAGATAAAAGAAAACGTTCTGAACAGCCATAATGTTTTTAATGAAAATAATGAAGAGAGGGCCGAATGGGTTCATGATCTTGATAATCCTCCTGAACACATGCACATAAAAGACTCTGCTGAAGTGGTCTATTTTACCGGGTGCGTATCCGCATACTTTCCGATGGTACAGCAGATACCGATGAACCTTGTTGATATATTTAACGCTGCTGAGATAGATTTTACCCTGCTTGGAGAAGAAGAATATTGCTGCGGTTTCCCATTCCTGGGAGCAGGGCTTCGGGACACTATTGATAAGATTATCGAACACAATGTGGAGACTGTAAAAAGCAAAAATGCAAAAATAATAGTATTTGCCTGCCCGTCATGTTACAGGATGTGGAAGGAATATTATCCTCCGGTGTTTGAACTGTACCATGTAACCCAGTTTATAAACAGGTACATCCTGAATGGAAAAGTGAAGCTCAAGGCCATCAACAAGGTTGTTACCTACCATGATCCATGCGATCTTGGACGGGGCAGCAAGGAATATTACACCCCCAGAAATATTATAAATACTATTCCTGGGATTAAACTCGTAGAGATGGAAAAGAACAGGGAAAACTGTTCGTGCTGCGGGGGCGGCGGCAATCTTGAGATGATTGATTCTGACCTCTCAAAAGAGATTGCCGGTGTAAAAGTCAGACAGATATTGGATACGGGTGCCGAAGCCGTTATCACCTCCTGTCAGCAATGTGTAAGGACCATGAAAAGTTATGTAAGGCTGAATAAAATAAAACTTGAAGTCATGGACATTGTGGAGCTGATTAAGAAGGCATTGAAGTAGTATACCTGTTGATGCTGCATATCCGCTTCATTGAAAATATTATAAACTATGAATCAAGCAGTTTTTTAATTGCTTCGTCAGGCTTGTCGAACCTCACATGAATTGTATGATCTGCAAGCACCGGATACCCAATCCCCACTATTTTCCCATTTTGTTCAATTTTGTTAGATGTTTTACCATCAGGTATAACCAGTTGTGTTCTTGTCTTTGAGCCAAGCAATTTATGAGCTATTTCATTTCTTGATAGTTTGAAAGAATATGACAGGCCTGACACAGATATATCGGAAAGTACGGCTATAAATTGTTTCGCAACCGTTGTTTCTGAAGTGTTCAAGAGCTGGACTGCAACCTTTCCGTTTATCTTTTTTCTCTTGTTGTGTCTTCTGGTCAGCCCTTTTTCCTTTAGAATATCCTTTACAAGACCTGATTTACAGCAATAATCATATATTTTTTTATCAAGGCCCGGGAATTTATTCTTCCATTTTTCCTGTAGTTCTCTGCTGATAAGGCGTATTTTTATATCGGAACTGGATATCAGAGAGAAAGTTCTTTCGGCTGTCGCATAAAAAAAAGTATCTTCACCTGTGATATCACCTGGCTCCAGTTTTTTTAACAGCTCTTCATTCTCTTTCATAAAAACAATCCTGGCCTGACCAGCATCCAAAAAATATAGATTGTAATCCTCATCTCCAGCAGAGAAGATTATATCACCTTCTCTATATTTTTTTTCTTCCATATCAATAAAAAGCTCACCGGCTTCTTCAGTAGTAAGAAAACTGTATAAATCTGACCATGTTTTCAGGTGACTGGAATCAATAGAATGGCTTTTTTCTTCATCAATAATATCTGCTGATTTGGTTATCTCGTTCAGGGCCATTGGTGCAACTTCAAGTAACTTATCTCTAAATGCCTCAGCTTTTTTGAAATCATGCTTTTTCGCACACTCTACTATCAAATCGAATAATGCTTTTATTGCTGCATCCTGATTCCCTTCACTAAGATATTGACCGATTATTTTTTCCTGATCAGCAACTGAATCCATGATATCTCCTCCTTATTCCGATTTAAAGTTACTTTATGAGTATTTTATCACAACAGCGAATATTATTCACTATTTAGTTATAATATTTATTGATAATTTTACCATGCATAATTATTAAGGAGTAAAGTTCATTCTTTACTTGACATTAAAATCCATATTAATGATATATGCCTTAAAACAGCCCATGCCCTTTTTTACCTCTTTTTATGGAGTTTATGTATAATGACAATACCTGGATTTGATCAAAAAGAACTGAATGTAGTATTTGAAATACCTGAAAGCCCCAGAATGCCGGCAATCAAGATTTATGATTATCCGGTTACAATCCGGGAAGGCGTGGTCGCAGCATTCAAGAGAAAACCCTTCTGGCAGATAATTGATACTGAGATAAAGATATTTACACCTGGTATTATACCGGACAATGTTGCGCGTTCATTTGTCTATGAGGAAAACCCATTTAATCCCATGGATGGCGGCGGGAAAGACATGTTCGGGATTGAGTGGGAATACGTACCTGTAGCGGGCGGCTCTATGGTGCGTCCCGGAAAGCCATTTATGGAGGATGCAAACCAGTGGTATGAGATGCTCAAGTGGCCTGATATAGATAGCTGGGGCTGGGAAAAGAGTGCTGAAGATAACAATGGGACATATCTGAAACCGGATATCTTCAACATGGTATGGTTCCAGACAGGGTTTTTTGAGCGTCTGATCTCATTTATGGATTTTGAAGCGGCTGTCATGGCCATGATAGATGAGGATCAGAAAGAGGCAGTGAAGGAGCTTTTTAATAAACTCGCTGACCTTTACATAAGGATACTTGATAACTATATGAATTACTATGAAAACATAGACGGTTTCTATTTTCATGATGACTGGGGTGCTCAGAAGGAGACCTTTTTTTCCCCTGATACTGCCCTTGATCTGATTGTGCCACCCATGAAAAGGATAACCGATTTCATACATTCAAAGGGCAGGGTTGCTGAACTGCACAGCTGCGGAAGGTTGTTAAAACAGGTGCCAAATATGATTGCTGCCGGCTGGGATGCATGGGGCGGGCAGGCGATTAATGATTTTGAAACGATCTATGACCTTTATGGAGATAAAATACTT
>CAZSZQ010000097.1:0-12884 GCA_964610475.1 uncultured Desulfatiglans sp. | reverse complement strand
AAAGGGATTCACTTGTATTAATCCCCGCATTTTTAGTTGAAAGGATTTAAAAAAATGGAAATATTCTGGTTAATAGTGATAATAGCTGCTTACTTTCTTCTTCAGCTGGTTATCCTGCCAAAACTTGGTATATCCACCTGAATGAAAGAAGCCTGCCAGGCTGGCAGAAAAGAGATCAAAAATATAAAATAGATCTATTCAATTAAGTTCATTTTAAAATGGTATACAGTAATCTTTTATTTGGTATCCATTCTTACAACCTTGGATGAAGTAGCTGCCCCTTCTTTATTCATTTTATTATATTCTTCTTCACTTATTGTTGTCTTTATATAAGCATTTGTCATAAGATCTTTTGAACCGGCTATATCCAGATAAATTTCAGCAATCCTTCCCAAAATGGGAAAGATGTATGTGCCGATTTTTTGTAACAATCCATCTTTATTAAAATCAGCCTTCCTTTCAAGTGCATCAAACGTTCCCCTGATAAAATTTGCAATGTCAGGGGCATAAGTTTCAATATGTGTCTGAGCACCTTTTAATGCCTTGAAATATTTTGTTACAGGCATATATACTTTTATTCCTTCTTTTGTAATCCAATCAAAATGATAACCGATAACATCATCAATATTAATTACGCCGAAGACGCCTCCGCTGCCGCCTCCACCGGAAGGAGTATCCCCTGTGCCTGTATTACCAGTACCGCCAGACGAAGCACTAATATATCCCAGCCCCGACGGATCAATAATAATACCATTCACAACACCATCATCATCTCCCGCTCCACCATCTGTAATGGTAATGGTTATCTGATCCCGGTCGTTATTAAATACGATTTTTGAGCTGTAATCAGTCCATCCGTTCCTATCGCTATATTTGAACCATTTGTAATTTTCCGGGGCTGATTCAGGTAAAAAAAGTGTAAAGGTCACTGTTCCACCGGCAACATCAGTCTTAAAATAGATATCAGCCAAACCATAAAGGAGGTTCCCCGGCCTGTTTGTTGAGTTTGATACTAAAGATGCATCGAAAAAATTTAAATAGATGCACTTTCCGCCGTTTTCCGTTCTAATACCGATTTGTTCACCTGAAAAAGTAATCGTTGGAAGAACATTGTTTGGAAATATTCCTATACCATTGTCTTCAATAAACACATCGATTTCATCGCTGGATTGAAGGCCTCCGTTATCAGTAACAGTCAGTTGAAATCTTAATGATGCCCCATTCACATCCACCGGAACTGTTAAAAAGGTAGGCTGCGCATCTGTCTCATCTGATAGTATTACAACAGGACCCGAAATCTGATCCCACAGATATGAAGCTATTCCATCATCCGGATCCAAAGAATTTGTGCCATTCAATGTAACAGTCTCTCCCTCTTCCACTGTCTGATCTGCCCCTGCATCCGCAGCGGGAGGCATATTTGTTATGATAATAAGATTTATCTGTAAGATATCTCCCTGCAAACCCACAGTAATTTCCCCATTCGCTGGTTGAATAAGAGGGAGTGTGTTTCCATTTTTAGACACCTGTATTATGGCTGTTTCACCAGGATTTGCCCCACCCGGCACACTATCTGCATTATATATGGGAATATCAATGATATAGAAATTCATATTAGTTAACCCGTCTGCATCCTCAGCTGATGGATCAAAGACAGTGCCATTCTCTCTGATTACTTTAAATATATAACCGTCATCTGTATTTGCTGTTAATTGGACACCATCGACAGTGACTGTCCCGGCAATCCTGAATGGGATAGTAGGAGCACTATAGGTAATTTGTGGAAATAGAAAGTTCAATGCAATAATAAAAATGTATAATTTTTTTAACATTTAATATACTCCATAATACTGGTTGCCATTGATGTTAGTAAGTGGTCCTCTGTCAACATGTAACATGTAACATGTTAGACAGTTCAAGTTTACAAGATTTTACAGGTGTTCCCTTAGGAATAACCATTATTCCCTGCCATTCCTGATTTACTGAGAATAACCCTGTTTTCTATTTTTATCTCCTGACAGCATAATAATTCCTCATTAAATTTGCTTAAATTACAATGAGTTATCTCGGATTATCGCAATCGGTTTCATAAACCATGAATATATTTTAAAAACTATTTCCGGGATTCTTTTAATTATACCTATATTACACCTTAGTTGTTTGCTGCTTAGCTGTTTTATTTGATTAAGCCTTTATTTCTTTTATTTACTAAAAGTTAAGCAATAGTTATGCCACTCCCTGATGGATAAAATTCTTGCTAATATGGCGAAAATCATGTTGAGATATATGCATTAGAATGGGTTATAAAACAGGTGGTGCCGAAGGCGAGACTCGAACTCGCACGGACGCACGCCCACTAGACCCTGAACCTAGCGTGTCTACCAGTTCCACCACTTCGGCACATATTTGGGTTGATATTTTCAGGCTTTATTTATAGTATCACATGATTTCTGTCAACAAATAAGTCGCGGCAGGTCAAGATTATTACCCGCACATGATATGCCTGACAAAGTTCCTGGCGCGACTACGGGCATTACAGATATTTCAGGATAATGAAGGAATAAATAAAGATATAATGACTGTTATTACTGATCTGGGGGAGTTGACAAAACCATTAATAAACCCGGTGCTTACCATAGGAAATTTTGATGGAGTCCACAGGGGACATCTCGCCCTGTTTGAAAAGGTTAAATATCTTGCACGCGGCATTAATGGGCAGTCTGTTGTAATGACATTTGAGCCCCATCCTTTAAAGGTGGTAAGACACCGAAACGAACCCAAACTGATCACCCCGCTTGAACAAAAAATAAAACTGATTCGTGCCGCTGGCATTGATGTGATACTCTGCATCCCGTTTACCATGGAATTTGCCGTAATAACTGCCCATGATTTTATTAGTGAATTGTTAATAAAAAAGATAGGAATTAAAGAAATCGTTGTAGGTTATGACTACAGCTTCGGGGCTGGCAGAAAAGGGAATATAGAGCTGTTAAAACAGATGGGTGACGAGCTCGGTTTCAGGGTGCATGTTATAGAACCAGTTTACCTTAATAATACCCTTGTATCAAGCACCTCCATCAGAAAATTAATCCAGGAAGGAAATCTTGCTGAGGCAAAAAGGCTTTTGGGTCGTGACCACCAGATTACAGGTATTGTAAAAACCGGCATGGGCAGGGGTGGCAGCCTGCTTGGCTTTTCTACCGCTAATCTTGCTCCCTATAAGGAGATTATCCCGGGCACGGGGGTTTATGCTGTAATGGTAACCCTGCAAGACCGGGAGTATAAAGGGGTATGCAATATAGGGATAAACCCGACATTTAACGGGAAATCACTTTCAATAGAGACTCATATCCTTGATTTCAGCGGTGACATTGTCGATGAAAAACTTGCTATAAGGTTTGTTGACCGTCTGAGGGATGAACAACGGTTCGAGAGCAAGGATGAACTTGTCAAACAGATTGAAAAAGATGTAGCAAGGGCAAGAAAGATATTGGATGTAAATGGAAAATAAACTACCTGCGAACAGAATAAACTGGAAACTGTGGACAGGGCTCTTTTTAAGTGCCCTGTTTCTTTTTCTTGCCTTAAGGCAGGTTGATTTTAAAAAAACCGGCGCTATAATAATTTCATCTGATCTCAAAATTTTAGTATTGGTAGTTATCATTCCCATCATTCAATACCTTATTCGTACATGGCGCTGGGGAATTCTTTTAAGGCCGGTAAAAAAAACCGGGTTTGAAAACAGGGCCCTCTCTATCCTCACCGGTTTTGCTGCAAACTGTGTTTTACCGGCCAGACTTGGAGAATTTATACGGGCGAACGCCCTTGGGCAGGCTGAAAAGATAAGTAAAAGCACCGTATTCGGTACCCTGGTGATTGAACGCCTGTTCGATGGTTTTGTTCTTCTTATAATACTGATAATCGGCCTCCTCTTTACAAAATTTCCCTCTGAGCTGGACTATATTTCCACAAGCATCCGAGGAAGCGCTGTTTTGCTGCTTTGTATATTTATATTCCTGATTGTTTTTATAATAGGCTTTCGGCAACGGACATATCTTTTCACCGGTATTATTGATATGCTTTTATTTATGTTTTCTGAAGAGACGAGAAAAAAGATAATCTTAATTGTTGAAAATTTTGCCCTTGGACTCACCCCTGTAAAAGGGGTATTTTCCTGGTGTACTGTTATCTTATGGTCACTTATTTTGTGGTCGCTGTCATTGTTCCAGATCCGGCTGGCTGGTTTGTCTATTGGGTTAGACCTGCCTTTTGTTACCACATTTATTATAATGGGAATGCTATCCATAGGTGTTATGGTTCCTTCAGCCCCGGGTTTTATCGGAACATTTCACCTTTCTGTTCAGTATGGTTTTATGTTGTTCGGAATTTCAGCGGAGAAAGGATTCTCTGCGGCGACTCTGCTTCATGCGTCGTTCTTTTTCCCAACCATACTACTGGGCATGATAGCCTTTAACAGGTTGCAGAAATTCTATGGGAAAATAGATGTTGGGAAAGAGGTAAAGGAAAATTCTTGATTATAATTTTCTTAAGCATCCTTATTGGACAGGGATAGTGTTTCCAGATATTAAGACTGGAAAAGCATCCCTTCTCTGCAAATCATTTCTTGTTGGCAGCAAGTATTTTTATGCCATCCTGGAACAGTACTTCGATACGTTCGTATGAGGTCTCTAATATAACGCCTTTGCCAAATTTTATATGATCTATAACATTACCTTCGCTGAATGAGGCATTCATACTGTAAGGAACAGGCTCCTTATCCATGCTTTTTTCCATCAAAGCCTCATATTCTTTTTCAGGAGACTTTTTTCTGATAGAAGGTTTTCTTTTCGTTTTATCTGCCTTTTTCTTTGCCGGCTTGTACTTATGTTCGAATCCGCATGTATGGCATTTTACACGATCAACAATTCCTTCAATATTTTGCCTGACAACAATATGATTCAGTTCCAGGTTACATCTTGAGCATACTGTTATTATATCTTTTGCGACCGGAGTACGGTCAATATCATTTGTTTTCATAAAAACCCCTGATCAAAAAAAGGCATCCTGATAGTATAGTGTCAGGATGCCTCAAAATAGGTAACTGTATCTTATAGCTTGGTAACGTTTTTTGCCGATGGGCCACGTTTTCCCTGTTCAATTTCAAGGGTTACTTTATCGCCCTCATCAAGGCTTTTAAAACCATCCATGTTTATGGCTGAATGGTGTACAAATACATCACCACTGCCGTCTTCAAGCTCAATAAAACCGAAGCCCTTTTTGTCACTAAACCATTTTACGGTTCCGTTTGCCATAATGACATCCTCCTTTCAAATTAACGTTACTGTTTCAAAACCTCAGGATGCCATTCTGGCGGTAAAACTTTACCCTCAGTACGAAACAAGCCCTTTTATGATCTTTTAAGAGCTTTTTAATATAAAAAACTATAATCCTTCCATTATAGAAATTCAAGAAATATTTTTTACGGCTACACCTTCTTCAAATATATATTTTTCTACCCTCTCCAGCAGGGGATGGAGACTTACTTTATTGATTGCAGATATCGCGACCCCATCATATATCCGGGAAAGATTTATTATTTCATCAGGCCCTAACAGGTCAGCTTTATTGAGCACAAGAATCAGGGGAACCGATAAAAGCCCGAGCTGTGCCAGGATTTTATCAACAATCATCATTTGTTCTTTCATTCTCGGACTTGATGCATCAACGACATGTAACAGAAGTTCCGCATCATGAAGTTCCTCAAGGGTCGCTTCAAATGCCTTCATCAGATCATGAGGAAGATCCCTGATAAAACCGACGGTATCGGTAATAATAACCTCCCTGTCTCTGGGAAACCTCAGTCTCCTGCTGCTTGTATCTAATGTATCAAATAGCCTGTTATTGGCCCCTACACTGCTTTCTGTAAGCTGGTTGAGAAGAGTGGACTTGCCAACGTTTGTATAACCGACAATCGATATTATTGGCAACCTACTTGCATTTCTCAGCCGTCTTCTCTTTTCCCTCTGCATCCTGATATTTTTCAGCTCATCATTCAGTCTTGTTATCCTTTCCTTTGCCCGTCTTCGATTGATCTCGAGTTTTGTCTCTCCGGGGCCCCTGCCGCCGATCCCTCCGGTAAGCCTTGACATAGAAGTGTTTTTTGTTGCAAGCCTTGGTAACAGATACTTTAACTGGGCCAGTTCAACCTGTATTTTGCCTTCGCGGGTTACCGCTCTTCTCGCAAAAATATCCAGTATGAGCTGGCTCCTGTCTATAATCCTCAATTCAGTATAATCGGTAAGCAGCCTTACCTGTGCCGGAGTCAATTCGTTGTCAAATATGAGGATGTCAGCGCCTTTCTGTATACACTTCAATACAAGCTCCATCAAACGACCCTTGCCAATTAGAAAACGGGGATTAGCTTTTTTAATTCTCTGTGTTACACTATCCACTACTTCAAGATTGTTTGATTCCGCAAGAGCTTTAAGTTCTTCAAGTGATTCAGAAGCCTTTTCATGAGACTGGGTGGTAACACTGACAAGTATTGCTCTCTCCTTTTCATGGTCTTTGCTTTTGCCTGACCTCTTTGAGATTTCATCTTCAAGGGATTTTATAAGCACTTCGAAATCGAGATCAAGTTGACCGATGTCCGGGACCGATGTAATAAGCCACCCTTCATTACGGGGATTTTCTGGAAGTATGTGGGCATATTCAATAACTCCAGGGATGCCATATTCATCAACCTGTGCAACCGCCATCAGGTCCATTCCTAGGAGTGCCATATCGGTAATATCCTCTCTTGAAATTTCTTCTCCGTTCAAATGGGTATGAATAAATCTTACACCGTTCAGGCGACCGGCCCCAGAACGGAGTTTTCCCAGATCAGGGATCTGTATGCCTTTGTCATCGCCTATAATGACATATTCAACATCACCACGTCTGGCTATGATAAGGCCTATCTGTTTGTTGAGTTCTCTGGAGATGGAGGAAATTTCCCGTAATATCTCTCTGGTGACAATTTCAGAGCGGGGTACCTTTCTGTGGTATAACCTTGAAAGCCTCTTTGTCTGGCTTGACTTGAGACCTGTAATGTTACCCTGAATCTTTTCTATGGCCTAGACCTCATGATAATAATTTTGATCTTCAGCATAGTCCCTGAAACGGGTAAATTCTTTCTGAAATGTCAGTCTGAAGCCCCCGGTTGGACCATTTCGCTGTTTTGCAATTATTATTTCAGCTATATTTTTATTTTCATCAGTCGTACCGTGATAGACTTCGTCTCTGTAGATAAAAACTATTACATCCGCATCCTGCTCAATGGCGCCGCTCTCCCTAAGGTCTGCAATCTGGGGCCTTTTATTGGGGCGGTCTTCCACCTTTCTATTAAGCTGTGAGAGGGCTACTACGGGGACATTAAGGTCCTTTGCCAGTGATTTGAGCGACCGGGATATTTCGGATATTTCTATCTGCCTTGATTCTGCACTTTTTCTTCCCTGAATAAGCTGAATATAGTCTATTATTACCATACACAGTTCGGTTTTTTTAAGCAGGCGCCGGCACTTTGCCTTCATGTCCAGAACGCCTATTCCTGAACTATCATCTATAAAGAGGGGCAAATCTGATAAGACACTTGCCGCATGCGTGAGATTGGTCCAGTCTTTGTCTCTCAGTGTACCTGTTCTCAGTTTTGTTGCATCTATCTTCGCCTCAAAACCCAGTAATCTCATGCCAAGCTGCATCTTTGACATTTCAAGCGAAAAAACTGCAACGCCTTTTTTTGACTTCATTGCAGCATTATACCCTATATTCAGGGCAAAGGCAGTTTTTCCCATGCTTGGCCTTCCGGCTATAATAATCATGTCAGATGGCTGAAGTCCTGCGGTATATCTGTCAAAGTCTGTAAAACCCGTTGTTACACCTGTTACAAAGCCATCTTCCGAAGATACACTTTCAAGTTTTTTAAAGCTTTCATTGATTACGTTTTCCATGGAAGAAAAACCTTCACTGATTTTTTCTTCCGCGATATCAAATATGGACTGTTCAGCCATATCAAGGAGTTCTTCGGTAGTGTTCCAGTTCTGAAGGCAGGATTCACTTATGTTTGAACATTCAAACAGCAGTTTTCTGCGTACATACCTGTCATGAACGATTTCTGCGTGATACTCGATCCCGGCGGATGTGGAAACCGCCTCCACAAGAGAGGTAAGGTATTCAGTACCGCCTGTCTTGTCCAGCTGGTTCTTTTCTGTGAGGCATTGTGAAAGGGTAATGAGGTCAATTGGTTCATTGTTATTATACAGCTCGGTCATTCCCTGGAAGATCAGCATATGGGCTTCACGATAAAAACACTCAGGGACAAGGATATCCATGATCTGATTCATGGCATCGTTATTGATCAGGACCCCTCCAAGTATTGATTGTTCGGCCTCAACATTATGGGGCGGAACCTTCACTAATGAAGGGGCTGCCTTCTCTTTTGCCTGATTCATGCTTTATTAATCCCCGGTGTAACTTCTTGAGGAATGTATTTACTCCTCGGCTTTAACCACAACCTTAAGCGTGCCTGAGACCTTTGGATGGAGCTTTATCATGACTTCATATTCCCCAAGGCTTTTTATTGGCTTATCGAGAACTATCTTCCGGCGGTCAATTGTTATCCCTTCTTTTTCCAGTGCTTCCGAAATATCCATTGTGGTAACAGATCCGTAAAGTTTATCCTCTTCTCCAGCCTTCTGAGTAATGGTTATCACTCTTTCATGAATAATTTCTCTTACCTTTTCAGCGCCTTCCTTGGCCTTGAGCCTGCGTTCATCGATTTTTTTCTGCTGCATCTCCATCATTTTGATGTTCTTCGTGGTTGCTTCGATGGCAAACCCTTTGGGAATAAGGTAATTTCTTGCGTAACCCTTTGCGACATCAACTTTATCACCTTCAAGACCCAATGAATCTATTTCTGTTGTTAATATTACTTTCATTGTTTTTTCTCCAAAATTAAACTGACAGTCATAGTCAATAAAATACTCATCTCCCGGTATTTTTTAACTGTATCTTACCTTATTGTTGCTGTTGTATATGGTAGCAATGCAATATACCGGGCTCTATTTATTTCTACTGTGAGTTTTCTCTGGTGTTTTGCACAATTGCCTGAAATTCTTCTTGGTACTATTTTACCGCGCTCAGTTGTAAATAGCCTGAGCATTTTATGATCCTTATAATCAATTGGCAGGGTACTGTCTGCACAGAACCTGCAAACTTTTCTTCGGTGAAATGACATTCCGCCTTTTTTATTATTCTTCTCCATCATCTACCTCGCTTTCTTCTTGATCGTTGAAATAATCCTGCTCCTCTGTAACAGCTGTTTCATCTTTGCTCTGTTTCCGGGTGCTTTCTAAATTTTTGGCTTTTTGGATCAGTTCTTCGGGGTTTGCATGGTCAGCGAGTTTGACTGTCTGAAATTTAAGTATGTTGTCGTCAAGTTTAAGGTTTCTTTCAAGGTCAGCTATTGATTCGGCATTGGCACAGAATTCAACGTATACATAAACACCGTTGTAGAACTTCCTGATTCTGTAAGCCAACCTCTGCTTACCCCACTCTTCGGTTTTAATAACAACTCCCTTGTTATTAACAATTATATCATTGTATTTTTTTAAAAGTTCGTGATAATCATCCGTGTTGAGATTGGGGTTGACAATATAAATGATTTCGTAATGCCTCATAACTGCTCTCCTTTCGGGCTTTGTTTCTGGTCCCGCAAAACCGGCACTTAACAAATCTCATATATTGAGATTTCCGGATCATGTCTTAAGATGCCATATCCCGCGGAACAAGGAGTTAATAAAATAGAAATTATCTGGCTATCATTGATATAGCCTGTTGTCAAGCAATTTTCATACTGCTTTGCGGATATGGAGGCCAAAATTACATATTTTTTCCTGTCCCCGACCTTCCAAGTCCACTGTAATAAAAACATATGTAAAACAGGCTCATATAATAAATCCGAATTCATAAATTGACATTAGTAAGTTGCCGGTATATATTTCATAACAAGACAGCAAGATGTCAAACAATTGATTCACAGATAAAATTTCAAAACTTTTTTCTAAGCCGTGGGATTTTATTAATCCTGCGGCTTTTTTTATGGAGTCATTACGTGAAATTACTTCTTACCTCGGTATTTGGACCATATGCTGTAGATAACAAATATGGTGTGAAAGAAAACAAGATGGAACTGTTCCATAATCAGGTAACCAGGGAGCAGGGCATTTTTTCCTATCGTTTCAACCATCGAAGCCAGGGGTTATACTTTCTGGCGGAAAATGTCGATATGCCAACCACAGTATTGGATTTTCCCAGCCTTAATCGTTTTAAACAGGAATTGAAAAAGGGTTATGACTATATAGGCATAAGCTTTATTATACCTAATTTTAAGAAGGCAAAAGAGATGGCGGGACTAATCCGGAAATTGTCTCCCGGATCAAAAATTATTCTTGGTGGACATGGGGTAAGTATCCCCGGAATCGAGAAAATAGTTGATAATGATTATATATGCAAAGGAGAGGGGGTATATTTCCTAAGAAGACTTTTCGGAGAAAAAATGGATAAGCCGGTCAGCCATCCTCTTGGTTACAGCTCATTTAACAGGCAGGTAATGGGAGTTCCATGGGCGCCTGATTCGGGGATACTTATTACAGGGGTGGGTTGTCCCAATAAATGCCGTTTTTGCGCTACATCACATTTTTTTGGAGATTATATCCCCTACTTGAAGAGCGGAAAGGAGATATATGACCTTTGCTGCCGGTATAAAGAAGAAAAAAACATTACGGATTTTGGTGTTCTGGATGAAAACTTCCTGAAAATGAAGGATCGTGCCTTAGAGTTGCTTGAGCTGATGGAAAAGAATGACCGTCATTTCACCTTTGCGATATTCAGTTCGGCTGAAACAATAGGTGAATTGGATAACCTTGATATACTGGTGAGGATGGGGGTCAATTTCATATGGATCGGTGTTGAATCACAACAGGAAATATATGTAAAAAATAAGGGGACCGACTTTCCTTCACTAATAGCGGATCTAAGAAAAAGGGGAATCAGTGTCCTGGTATCATCCATCCTTTTTCTCGAAGAACACAACAAAAAGACAATCTGGGAAGATGTAGATTTCGTTACCTCGCTTAACCCTGATTATCTTCAATTTGCCTCTCTGGGACCAATACCGGGAACGAAGTTGTACACGGAGTATGAAAACGCGGGGAAATTACTTTCCGAAATTCCATATGAGTCCCAGCACGGACAGGGAGAAATATGGTTCCGCCATGAGCACTTTACAAGAGATGAATCAAGGGAGTTTTTAAGGCTTGCATTTGAGATAGACTATAACCGGAATGGTGCTTCCATGCTGCGGGCGATTAAAACCGCATTATCGGGCTACAAATACTGCAGTGATCATGATGATTTAAATATAAGAAAACATAAAAAATCATTTGAAAAGAGACTCAAAATAATGAGATATTTCCTTGCTGCGGCTACTATTTTTGTTCAGAACCGGAGAAGTGAATACCTGCTGAAAGAGATTAAAGATCTCTATCGTTTATATTTTGGCAGGCCATGCATTCCTGCCCTTACATTATCGGTATTGGTTATTCTATTGAGCCTTAAGGAATACCTGCGCTGCCGGATTTCAGGAGATACACGAAATCCAAAGACATCATGTCTTGTTAATAATAGAAAACAATTAAACGGTGAGTCTGTTGCGATGAGAAAAGAAATTGTTTATGTTACTTCTAAAATATTACCCACTGTTCCCCGGCAGGCAGGTCATTAATCTGGAACGAGCCGGGGATATTATTAAGGAATGGGATATCAGAAGAAAAGAGCACATCAATTCTTTTATAACAGTGGAAAAACTATTTGACTGATAAATCTCATCTTCCATTGTAAAATAGTAGTAATTATTATGGAACGGCAATAAACAGGCTGTAAGGTCCGTCTTTTTTTTGTCCCGTTAATTCCATTTGTATGAAATTGGCAAATTGTTGAAAAAAGGTTAAATATGATTCAATACTTATTAAAAAAATTTAATTAATATAATTATTGTTATAATATTGTAATTATAATAAATCTAGTTAATTATTATATATTAATCAAGTTTTCAACTTTTATATTAAGTTTTAGTTCTAAACTATCTAAAATATATAAAATAGATTAATTAAAAATAATTTTTAATTAATAAAATATCTTGCTTTTTAATTTTTTAGGTATATAGTAGAAAAATCAAAAGTGGTCCGGCTTAATTGAGGACCCGTTTCGTTCATAGGGTAGAACTTTTTAAAGTGGCATCCTTTGCATAGAAACTTGAAATTTATTTTTGGAAGGAGGATGTCATTATGATAAAAGGCACAGTAAAATGGTTCAGTAATGCAAAAGGTTTTGGTTTTATTGAACAGGAAAATGGTCCTGATGTATTTGTACATCATTCAGGGATAGTATCTAACGGTTTCAAAAGCCTTGATGAAGGATCTCAAGTCATTTTTGAAATAGAAGAAGGCCAAAAAGGCCCATCTGCAAAAAATGTAAAAATGATCTAAGCTATCCCCGTAACAGGAGATAAGGAGGGCGCTTCATTCTATATGATTGAAGCGCCCTTTCATTTAAACCCGGATTTTGCAGTAGCCATCTACTTCGGCCAAAAAACCTTTGCTAAAACCCTCGTTTCACGATTTTGATCCTAGACATATTGGTGAATATGTCTGCGGGATAAAATTGTTGCTTCTTCGTGTTTCTCAATGATATGAATACAATTCCAGGAATAGCATTCAGGAGAATAAAATGATCAGGGCGTGTGAATTAAAAAAAGGGAATGTAGTGGAGATTAATAATGAAACTTA
>CAZSZQ010000096.1:0-12949 GCA_964610475.1 uncultured Desulfatiglans sp. | reverse complement strand
TGCCTGTGGTGTAAGAGGCTGTCATCAGGAAAAGGGAGTGGATTTCTGTTTCCAGTGTGAAGATTTCCCATGCAATAAAACCAATTTTGATGAGAACCTGCATAATCGATGGATAAAACTGAACTATGAAATCCGCGAAAAAGGTATAGAAGCCTATTATGCTGAAACAAAGGACAAGCCGAGGTATTGATCGAGGAGCATTAAAATGGAAAGTATTAAAAACCTTAAGGACCTGAGCGATGATGTGCATAAGGCACATGAAAATATTATCATAAGCGAGATAAGCGATAGCTGTTTAAGGCTTGCGGTTAATGAAGGTGAATATCCATGGCATTATCATTCAAACTCAGATGAACTGTTTATTGTACTTGAAGGAGAATTAACTATTGAATTTCAGGATAAACCTTTTGTCATTTTAAAACCCATGGATGTCTTCCTTGTGCGCAAAGGATTAATTCATAAAACAATAGCAAATGGAAGAACAGTAAACCTATGTTTTGAAAAACTGGATTCTGATTCGGTTTTTATTTAAGGACATAGAAAATTCCAAAATACCATTCACCACAGCCGCCTTCGCATAAAGCTATGGCGGCCCAGGGCGAGCGAAGAGGACACGGAGAAATGATTTTTTAAATAAATATCTTTTACCTCAGTATACTCCGTGGTAATAATTCATCAATCAAACGGTATATTGAAAAGTTTTCAGCCTCTTAATATGTTATTTTGTGCCATTCACGTAAAAAGAGAATCCATTGATGGTTATATAAGCCAGCTATGGGCCTGTCTAACTATATAAAGGTATAATAAACCAGTGCCCGAAAAACAGTTTGCACTGTTAATCTATTGATTTATTTAATTAATTTCATTTTATATTGTTGTGGTATATTTTATGCTTTAACACCGTTGTATATATCATCAAATTATAGGATTCCTTTCATTTATATTAATGATACCGGAGGTTGGGAATGAAGAAGTTCGTAAAGATTCTCCTTTTATTGATCTTTTTTTCTGTCATTGTTATCGGCGGTTATACCTGGTTAAAAAACCGGAAGCCTGCTAATCGTGAATTCACCCTTGTTGAGGTAACCAGGGGAGATATTACTGAAAAGGCGGTTGCCATTGGGCAAATAGAACCCAGACAGAAATTTCATATCAAATCAAAGATATCAGGCATAGTAAAAAGATGCCCTGCAGAGGTTGGAGACCGGATTAATGTTGGCGACCCCATCATAGAGATCGGCCCTGATCCTACCCCGGATGAACTCCTTGAAACAGAACACATGGTGAATACTGCCAAGATATCCTTTGACCGTGCCAGAATAGATTGGGAACACTCCACTGAACTGGCAAAAGAAGGGATAGAATCCGTAAACAGCCGCGATGTACAGAAAGAGGCTTATGAGCGCGCCCGTATTGAACTTGCAAAAGCAAAGGATAGATTGCAGCTTATCCAGGAGGGGCGTATCAGCGGCCGCGGAGTGAAGATGGAAACAATAGTAAGGGCCCCTGCCGAAGGGATACTTTTGCAGAGGCTGGTAAACCCGGGTGACCCGGTTGTTCCTCTCACAAGTTATCAGGCGGGGACCGAGCTTGCCATACTTGCTGATATGAGTGACCTTATCTTTAAGGGAACAGTGGATGAGATCGATGTGGGGAAATTAAAAATAGATATGCCTGTCAGGCTGAAAATAGGCGCCCTGCCCAATCAGGACATTACCGGCAGACTAAAGAAAATTGCGCCTCAGGCAACAGAAAAAGACAATGCCAAACTGTTTGAGGTAGAAATAGTCATGGATTCATTTGAAGGGATCATGCTCAGGGCCGGGTATTCCGCCAATGCGGATATTATTATCCGTGAAAAAAAAGACATACTCATTATCCCTGAAAGGCTTGTGATTTTCGAGAATGATGGTGCAGAGGCATATGTTGAAAAACCTGGTGCAACACCTGAGGCAGCGCCAGATAAGGTGGAGGTAAAGGTTGGCCTGTCAGATGGTCTTAATATCGAAGTAGAATCAGGTCTGAAAGAAGGAGAAAAGCTTGTGCAAAGACCTCCCAAAGAGATAACAGGATAGGACACAACACCCATGCTGAATATCATACGCCAGCTTATTCGTGATACAAAAAGCCAGAAACTCCGTACCTTTCTTACTATTTTCGGTATGATCTGGGGAACCGCTGCCGTTAGTCTTCTGCTTGCATTTGGTGACGGTCTCAATAAGCAGCTTATAAAAGACAGCATGGGTATAGGCGATAAAGTGGTTATAGGCTGGCCTTCCAGAACTAACATGCCCTTTGAAGGTTTGTCAAAAGGACGTTACATATTGATGGATGATAGTGATATCCGCCTTATAAGAGAGAAGGCTTATGGGCTCAGCGCTATCTCATCTGAATATCAGCAGGGCGTTAAACTCCAGCGCGGTGTCAAAGTCCTTTCTGTTTCTGTGTCAGGCGTTGAGCCTGACTTTATGGAGATCCGCAATCTGATCCCTGTTGAGGGCGGCCGTTTTATTAATCCAAAAGACCAGAAACTAAAAAGGAGGGTTGCCTTTTTCGGTAATGAACTTGCAGAGCAGGTCTTTGGCAAGGAACCTCCAGTAGGCAAGATTGTTCAACTCCAGGGGTCACCCTTTCTGGTTGTCGGTGTTATGAAGAAAAAGACCCAGAACTCAAACTATGCCGGGCCTGACAGCTCAAGGATATATATACCTGACTCCACATTAAAGATGATGACCGGGCAGAAGTATATTGGCAATTTTGTCTTTTCTGCCGCTGATGTCACAAAGACCGATGCATTGACAAAAGAAATCCGTGAGATCATGGCCAGCCAGCACCGATTTGACCCGGGAGATGATCAGGCCATAGGATTCTGGGATACATCCGAAAGCGCCAGATTCATCAACACATTTATGATGGCTTTTAAAATATTCCTGGGCATAATCGGATGTCTGACCATGATTGTAGGCGGTATAGGCGTTTCAAATATCATGAACGTGGTTGTCGAAGAACGTACCCGTGAGATAGGTATAAAGATGGCCCTTGGTGCAAAATCGCGTCTTATTCTTGGTCAATATATTTTGGAAACACTCGCCATCACTTTTGTCGGAGGGGTTATAGGATTGTTTGTTACCATGGGGATATGTGCCGTCTTCCCCATGCTCAAACTCACTGACTATGTGGGTGATCCGAGTTTATCACCAGTGACAGCAATAATAACAACCTTCATGCTTGGCCTGATAAGCTTTGTTTCCGGTTATTTCCCCGCCCGTACCGCGGCAAATCTGGACCCTGTTGTGGCCATGAAGATGGGAGGATAAAATGCATAAACCAAGACTTGGCCTGATATTTTATCTATTTATAAAGGCAAGCCGTGTTCAGAGGAAAAGGGCCATCCTCACGGTGGCAGCAATAGCCTGGGGTTCGCTCTCACTGCTTCTGCTGCTTTCCTTCGGTGAAGGGCTCAGACTCTCCGTGACCAAATCCATGAACGGTATGGGAAAAGACCTTGCTGTGTTATGGCCCGGCACCACAAGCGTTATATGGCAGGGTTTACCAGCAGGTCGCCCAATACAACCCACCATTGATGACATTGCTATGTTGAGAAAACGTGTTCCAAACCTCAATGAGGTATCAGGTGAGATACACAGGTGGAGCGTAGCAGTTAATTATAACAAGGCAACCACAAACGCACATATAAAAGGTGTTACCTATGCCTTTGGTGAGATACGTAACCATATACCAAAACCAGGAAGCAGGTTTCTTGATTCAATGGATGAAAAACAGAGACGCCGTGTTGCCTTTCTGGGTAATGATATAGCTGAAAAGATATTTGGCAAGGATGATCCTGTTGGGAAAATGATATTCATGGATAAGGTGCCCTATACAGTAATTGGTGTGATGAAGCCAAAAGTGACCATGGGAAATTATAACGGTATGGATAAAGATCAGATATCCATCCCGATCACAACATTCAAGGCACAGTATGGTACAGATAAAATAGAGGAAATAGTGGTAAGACCTGACAGTCCTGATCACCTGACATCTGTGCTTGATGAACTGCATAAGACGCTTGGGGCAAAATACGGGTTTGATCCAAAGGACAAGCGTGTATTCGGTATATGGAACACGGTGGAGTCCAGCAAAATCACCCGAAATCTACTTGTGGGCATACAGATATTTCTCGGAGTTATTGGCGGCCTTACTCTCATAATAGGCGGTGTAGGTGTGGCAAATATAATGTATGCTGTGGTCAAGGAACGGACTCGCGAGATAGGAGTAAAGATGGCCCTTGGGGCGCGCCGTGGCTGGGTGACCTGGCCTATTGTGCTTGAAGGCATGCTTTATACACTTCTGGGAGGATCCTTGGGCCTGATCATGACTACAGGCGCTATTATTCTGATTGATCAAATTCCGACTGAAGGAAACGAGGCTTTGGCCATGCTTGGGAAACCTGCGTTATCAATACCAATAGGTGTTATATCTGCTGCTATCCTGGGCATTATCGGTCTTGCAGCAGGATATTTTCCTGCGAGGCGTGCAGCATCTATTAACCCTGCGGAGACCCTCCGCTACGAATGAGGCATATATGTTATTCGGTAATATCTTTAATTCAAGAAATAATAATCACAGGGCAGAAAACAACGAAGTAATCAGCCTTAAAGCTCTTTCCAAGGTATATAACACAGGGAAGGTCAAGGTGGAAGCATTAAAGGATATTAACCTTGTTGTCCAGGCAGGTGAAATGGTGGCCATTACAGGGCCTTCTGGATCAGGGAAAAGCACACTTATGAACCTTATCGGATGTCTGGATACAGCCACATCTGGAAGCTATCAGCTGCGCGGAGAAGAGGTATCAGGATTGACCAGGGAAGAACTGGCGGATATCAGAAACAGGCGAGTGGGTTTTATTTTTCAGAGTTTTAATCTGCTTCCGCAGATATCCGCCTATGAAAATATTGAGATGCCTCTCCTATTCGGAGGTATGCCCCGCAGCAAACGTAAAGAAAGAGTAATGGAGTTGATGGTCCGTGTCGGAGTATCTGACCGAGCGGATCACAAACCCACAGAGCTTTCGGGCGGACAGATGCAGCGTGTGGCCATAGCGCGTGCGCTTGCCATGGACCCTGACATTATACTGGCTGATGAGCCAACCGGAAACCTTGACACAAGTTCAGGCGGTGATATTATGAACCTATTCTTGGAACTATGGGAGCAAGGCCGAACCATACTGGTCATTACACACGATCCTGCCCTTGCAAAGAGGGCCCCGCGCCGGGTGGAGATAAGAGATGGCCATATTACACAGGACTGCGGAAAATGATAAAAAGACGAACATTCAACTTTCAACATCCAATATCGAATATCGAATTAAAAATATTTTTTCGTTCCGATGGTCACCGTTTCAACGTTTCATTTTAGTTCTACGCTTTTAAACTGAGGTAATCTATATGCAATCTGCAGAACGTATTCATGCTCTTGATGCTGTACGCGCCTCTGCGCTGATACTGGGTGTTGTAGTGCATTCCGCAGCATGCTTTATTAAAGGATTTCCAATGCCTGTCTGGTTTGATCAGCCCAGCACAACATCGGCTGTTATTTACTATGTGATACATATGTTTCGAATGTCGACTTTCTTTTTAATTGCCGGTCTTTTCGCGCGCATGGTGGTTGAGCGGCGCGGCGTCAAACCCTTTATCAAGGATCGGGCAAAGCGTATCGGCATTCCCCTTATCGCCTTGCCGATTATATATATCACGCTTGTGATAGGTCTTGGGCTCGGTGCACTATCGCATGGCTTTGATTTTGTACAGTCACTGAACGGAACTCAAACCTCGGCACAGCAAGTACAGGCGAGTGTGCAGGATTCCGGTAATAGTTTTGACATAAATCTTTTACATCTGTGGTTTCTCTATTATCTGTTGATCTTTTATACACTAATACTGGGAGCCAGAGGGTTGGTGCACGCGGTCGATAAACGCCATGTCATTTCAAATGCATTGGATCGTATTGTCGCATTTCTGATGCAGGGCATATGGGGGCCGTTACTGATAGGTTTACCGATTGCAGTCTGCTTTATGCGAATAGACAACTGGTTTGAGTGGATCGGTCTGCCCGCACCCTTTTCGCTTATGCCTTCTCCACAGGCAATTTTAGGTTATGGTATTGCATTTGTTCTTGGCTGGCTGCTGCATCGTCAGATGCACCTGTTATTGAACCTGAGTAAGACCTGGCTGATATATTTTGTCCTCGCCATTATGCTGACGTTTGTCTGTCTTAAAATCGTAGGGGTTGTGCATGAAACCTGGCAAGGGCCCACGCTCGAGGGAAATGATCGTATCCTGTATGCTATCTGTTACATGACCGGCCTCTGGTGCTGGGTGTTTGCAATCATCGGAGCCGCCCTGCGTTTTTTGTCAAAAGAAAACCCGGCAACCCATTATATAGCCGACGCATCCTACTGGATCTATCTGATGCACCTGGGAACGGTTGCCTTTTTCATGATGTTAACCCGTCCGTACGATTGGCACTGGAGCATCAAATTTGGAATAATGATCTCAGGATCGATGGTTATTCTACTAGTGACCTATCATTATCTAGTGCGCTTCACCTGGATAGGAGCCATACTGAATGGCCGAAAGCACCCGCGTCCATGCAAGTTACCGTCTGTAGAGGCAGCACCTTCGTCTAACTAGTTCAGACATAACAATTTTCAGGCATCCTGGCCGGCATTTGCAGATGATGCAGCTATCTTTGAGGTGGGATGTAAAACCTAAAACTGCTTCATAAAAAGTGGATTAAAAAGACGGAAGCCAAGGGTCTGCCCGGTAAAAAGGTATATGGGGAGGCCAAGCGGCTGACAAAAAAATACAGGAGTAAAGGTATATGATAACTAGTGTAAATCCAAAAACACAAAGTTTTTGATGGATTCGGTCAGCACTCAGCTATCGGTTTAAGGCTTTATAAACAAGGAGTTAGCTGAATGCTGACCGCTGAAAGCTTCATCCAGGATTTTACCGTTTCCGGATGGGTACTGACTAAACTATATTATTTCATTAAGATACCCAAGCCTCGTTAGTTTTTTCCCCTGTTTATAATAGTATTCACCGATAAGGGTAGCTATCGGCATTCCGTCTGCTCCTTTTTCCGGAGGTGGTGTTAGATTTTTAAAAAACTCTTCTGTATCAGGCATCTCATCCATAAGGTTCTTCGCCCTTCCTATGGGCTGCAATGGAAAATCACCGAATGTGATACCCCTTGACCCATAATACTCCTTCATCTCAGAGGGGAGATAGGAGGCCGGATCCTTTGAGACAATTGATATAACATGCACATTATGCATTGCCATTTTTTCGGCAGGCATTTCAGCAAGGATCTTTACTATATTGTCAAGACTTTTCGCCCTTCCATTTTCCCGGTCATAATTATTGTGAAACTTGTCAATGCTGATTGCAGTTATAAGAGGTAATCTCGCCTCCTCAGCATACCGGTAAAAGAAATCATGGCACTTGGAATAATCAATAAAGTAACTCCCGTTGGTATTAAAGCATGGACTGATTCCCCCTTCAGCTACTGCAATAAGTACATCAATTAACATTAAATCTCCTTCTGACCAGAGTGTCGGCTCTCCTCCGTTAATGACAAAACCAAAACTTTCATTTTTTATATTGTTGCATTCGGCTATTAATGCATGTATCTGTTTCCAGGTCAGACGATAGCCTGGTTTAAGATCATGGTCTTTAGAATCACCGGTATATAAATAACCGCAATGGGGACAATTGAAATTACATTTATGCAGAAGCGTTACACCCAATAGTTTAGTCGGGGGGGGCATATTGTCTCGAAAACACCTCCTTTTTAATGATTATAAAGATAATTAAGTCTAGAGGCAGTGACTTTCACTGCCTCATTAATTCTACAGGAAATTATCTCCGGAATTTTCGATCCTTTGGAATATCATTTTTTTCAATTCTTACCCGCTCCTCAGCAGGCTGTGATGGCGACCTTTTTTGAAATATGGTTCGTTTCTGTTTATCAATAACCGGTGATGGGTTGACTCTGACAGGGTCCGACCTCTCCTGCCTTTTATTGTTCTGTATGGTTGTTACGGTTTTTCCCTGAGTACCCGGTGAATTCACTCCTGTCTCGCGTGAAGGTTTATTTATTTCTGATGGTTTAATGACCTGTCGTTCAGTTTGAACAGGTCTTCTTATCTCTCTTTGTTCTATCTGACCGGGAGACTGCTTTTTAGGCTCTGCAGGCACCTGTATCCTGTTACGTTCAACAGGCTGACTGTTCTTTCCGAACGGCTGTATAGACTTACGATCAGATCCGGATGATTCCCATTGACTTCTATCCCTCGCATATTTATTCACTTCCTGTATATGTCTTGATATCTGTTCCCTATCCTGTTCTTTGTTCTGCCTGAACCTGATCGGGGTTGATCTGTCATCAATAATTCTCTTAATCGGTACGGCTACCTCATAATTCTTCCGCTGATTTACAGGCATGTTATATACTCTCCGCTCCAGATCGCGGTATGTTCTCGGCGGTCTTAGATTTATATCATTTCTTCGCCGATCATATTCACGCCGTTCATGCTGCCACCAGTCAGGGTTATATTTGCGGTTACGCCAGTTGTGATGCAGATATACAGGATCATACCATGTATGTCTTGTCATGCACTCAAACCAGGGAAAAATTCCAAGACCTATATTAAAGCTATCATAGTAATCACCGAAATAATAGTGTCTGTATCTCGGTCTGGTAAAAAGGCTGAACTCGAGGTTACCCAGATCAACTGCAATGCTCAGCGAAAATCTCAGACCGGTATGGATATGCCCTCTGAAGAAGACCGGTGCAAAGAGCACGCCACGGCTATTAAATGGGTAATCCCAGTGTCCGCTCACAAAAATATGACCGCGCGGCGTCCATATGTAATGTGACGGAACCCACATCCAATCCGGACGGGCATCAATCCAGTATCCGGAGCGAAGTGTATAGCGGCTGTTATACCAGTACCAACAGGGCGGAACCCATATCATATCAGGTGAAGCGTTTGCAGCAGGGGCCACATATGTAACTGCAGGCGGTGCAGGAAGGTATTCTATTTCTTTATTACTGTTGGAGGTCCAGAACCCTGTCACCCACCTATAGCCTCCGGGGACTTTGGCCCAGTAACCGGGAATCCAGTATTTTCCGGAAGGAACAATCCTCCAGCACCCGCTTATCCAGATATAATCATTCCTTTCCGAATCCCATGCCCAGTAGCCAGGCACCCATACATATTTTTCACCTACTGGTCTGTCTGAAGGAGGCACCTCCTCTATGTCCGGCGGCGGCACCTTTGGCACTATAAGATCATCGTCATCTTCTTCTTCCAGAATTACCGGCTGTGCATAGGCCTCATGCAAAGGCCCCCTTGTCAATACCTCAGGCTGCTCCTCTCCCGGTATTGCGGGCGGCTGATCTGACTGCTGGCCGTACAGTGCACCGCTCGTCAATAACATTGATATAAGTATCATAATCATAATTTTCATAATGTTTCTCCTTTTTTTGAGACATACCCATTCTAAATGAAAAGGGGTTATCTTACAATATAATGATAACTTATTTTATTGGACACTGGAAAATAAATTTTAATCGATTTTTTTACATATTTTTATTATTAACCTGTAAAAATATATGGTTGTAAAATTTAGATATTACTTTATCCCTCAAAGAATATAAATTTTTAGATGTACACTGTCAGCATTCAGCTTTCAGTTATCAGCTTAAGGCCTATAAACAAGGAGTTAGCTGGATGCTGGCCGCTTAAAGCTCCATCCAGGATTTTTACCTTTCTGGATGGACACTGCTTAACTTTATATCAAAAAGGGGACATGACATCCTCTATTTTTAAACATGTGGGTGAATAAACTTGATCAAAGCTGCTGTTATCATTCCTCCCATTCAGGATTTTTATATCACCCCCCACCGTATTTCATCGCTGGGGGCACGAACGCTTTACCGGATATTACAGGCATCAGGTATCAGCACCATGCTTGTTGATGGCCTGAAACAGGGAAATCCAGGCATACAAATACCGCTTCCTAAACAGTTGTCATATCTTGAAGAATTTATTGTCAGACAGGAAACAGGCAGGCTCTCATTCTTCACCAGATACCGGCACTTCGGTATGTCTTATAAAGAAATAGCAGATCAAATCAAAGAGGTTATGCCTGACATCTGTTTTATAAGCTGCTTTGCCTTCAGTTACAGCGTGCCGGTTTTAGAACTCGCACAGGTTATCAGAAGATTGTTTCCTGAAATGCTGATTGTTGCAGGAGGGGCAGGAATCAGTGTCTACCCTGATTATTTTTTAAAACACCCTCAGATCGATTATACTCTGAATGGCGAAGCTGAGATTTGTCTTCCGGCTTTTATAGAATATCTGAAAAATAACCGTACATCTCCTCAGCAGGTCCCCGGACTGGGGTGGAAAGATGCCGGTGTTATCCGTATCAATCCGGCAGATGAATTCACTACCTCTGAAACACTTCAACCCGTTATCTCCACTATTTTTGAGGGCCATAACCGGTCAGTTCTTACCACGTCATTATCAAGGGGCTGCCCGGCATCATGCCGGTTCTGTTCAAACCACCTTGCCCATGGAAAAAAATTCAGGCATTGTTCGTTTGAGCACTTGAAAAGCAGGCTTGATGATTTACCTGAAATACCTGAATATCATGAGGTATTTATCAATTTCGAGGATGATAATCTTCTATATGATTACCCCTTTCTGATATCGATTATTGAACAGTGTCAAAAACGATTTCACAACGTAAGATTTACCGCAGAAAACGGCCTTGATTACAGGCTGCTTTCAGCTGATCAATGCAGAGAATTAATCCGGAAAGGTTTCAGACAATTCAATTTTACACTTGGCTCACTTTCAAAGGACATATTACTCCGGACAAACCGAACAATCGATCTCAATCATTATACTGACCTGCTCCATATAATCTCACAACAATCTATCCCGGCAATTACATACGTTATCTGCGGCTTTCCTGATGACACAAAAGAAACTGTTGCCAACAATCTCAGGTTTTTGGCCGGTCAGAAAACAATCATCGGGTTATCATTGTTCTACCCTGTCCCCGGTATTCCTGGATTTGAAGACCGGACTCAGTTCGACAGCATTTCACCATGCTGTTTAAACGGTTCAGCAGCATACTCATGGGGCAAAGACCTGAATACCTGTTCACTTGTTACATTGTTCAGACTGGCGCGTTTATTAAATCTGCTAAAAAATCCCCAAAAGACTGAAGAGGAGCGTACTCTCATTTCGCTTATACATGATACCATGAACCTGCATACAATAGTAAAAGAAGGTAAGAAACGGAAGATTATATCAGTTCCCGCGCAGGATGAGGAACTGGTTAGAATGGTACTCAGAAAGGATTACTATTATAAGGCTAATCAAACTGAGTTTCTATTATAATTATAAATCACAATGTCATTGTCTTTTATATTTCTGAAAACAGTAATCAGAAAATAGAAAGTTTACAGATAACAACCATCCCTTTATGGGGAGGTTGTTATCTAACGAATATACCCGGCAGGTTATGGATTTATTCTTTGTTAATCACCAACCTTTAATTTGCCGCCTTTTCCAAGCCCGCCCTCTACGGTCTGTGCCCTATAGTTTCGCAGTGCCCTTACCATCTGATTATAGGAATCTGCAAAGGCAGCAGTTATCACTTTCCCTTCCGGTGTATTGGTAAATCCACCCAGACTACCACCTACACTACTTCTGAACATACCTCCGGCCAAATTGAAATCGAAGTTTTTTGCATTACCCACCGAGGCAGCAATCTGCACACCGGAACGGTTATCAATTAAAAGCAATGTAGTTGCAGCTTCACTGCTGCTAAGTCCACCGGCAAGGGTGCCAAGAACACGCCCTTTTGAGCCAAAAAGACCGCCGATTGCCCCACCGAGACCACTGGTGCCCTTTTCAGAAAACTGAATGCTTGGGTTCATCGTATAGTCAGCGGCTACCATCTGACCTTTTCCAAAGCTGCTGCCTTCCCGCATCTCACCTGAATCCTGAAGGGCGCGCTCCTGCATCAAGTTCTTCATCGCCTCTCCGCGTTCAACAACAACAAAACAATTTGACTGTTGAACCATGGTCCGCAGTACTGGTATTGTGCTCCCAAGTGCCGGAAAACGCTCATAATATGTTCGCCACCAGGGTTGATCCTGATCTTCGAACATTGCCAGTGTACCCAGGGTTTCACTGCAATATTCGAGCTGGCTGTTGGCGCCTTGAGAAGAACCGCCAGCGGCAGCCCCTGTTGCAGCATTACCCTTTGACCCACCCATTTTGGGAGCAGCTGTAACACAACTGGCCAATCCAAACAATAATAGCATAGACAAAACAACATAGAGATTAAGATTAATAATAGTATATCGTTTCTTCTGCTTACACATTTTACCCTCCTATTCTGTCAAAATGTTTTATTAAAAATTTTTAAATATAGAGTTTTTTTACAATACTATATGAAATATTTTTTGGATTATATGTAGGCCTATCTTGCGAGTCAATAGAAGAATAAAACTAATAAATATATTATTACCTGAATTTTGCATCAGATATCTATTGCGGCTTGAAGCGCCATGTGTTAAAAGGTCGTTTCATAATTTTAATCCTCACCATATAGGTGATATGCTTGCGGATTAAAATCATTCCAACTTCCCTTTAAACACAAGGCTTTCGTCGCCTCACTACGAAACCCGGTGCAAAATTCAGGTATTAACAGTCATCTTGAGAGCCTGGTCATATAGGTAAAGATAACGTCAAAGACAAGAAAAAGGGAAATTGGTGTGATTAAATTTCCCTCGTTCTTTCAATGGTGCCTAGGACGAGACTTGAACTCGTACGAAACTAGGTTTCGAGGGATTTTAA
>CAZSZQ010000095.1:0-13015 GCA_964610475.1 uncultured Desulfatiglans sp. | reverse complement strand
TAAGAGGGAATTAAGTGCCATCCTGATAGTAACGGGGATATTTTTATCCGATATAAAATTTTTTATATCCGGTAATTCTGCGCCGGAGATTTCCTCTGCTGTTTCCAGCAACCATTTTGTAAACCGGGTCAGATCCTTTATAAGGCCAGCTTCATAATACCCGCTTTCATCCACTGACATCCTCATGGCATTGGATTTAACACCAGCGGTAATAACAGCATATACTGACATCTCTTTATATGTTTCTTTTATTACAGCAACATTATCCACATCGGCACCGGTAAAAAGAAAGGTGGTTTCTGTCTCTGATTTGCCAAGCACTTTTAAGACCTTTTCCCTCATGCCTTTAAGACCGTAATTATCAGCTGCACTCCAGCATGAAAGAGGGGCATAATGGTTGCCGATCGTCTTTATATTTTCCCGTACACCTTCTAGGGTAGATAGTATATTTATAGGCGCCTTGAATTCAATAATCAATGATTTATTAGTAAAATCATATAGATTACTTGTATCAACCCTGAAATCATTCACATAGTCCAGGTCAATATCTAATTTTTTTGAATTAACAACCTTTTCCGGAAGGATTAGATTTTCTTTCTTTGCATATTCCTCTCTGTAAATATCCGCTGAAAGCCATTCTATAAAATAGCCTGTATTTGTTGCAGCACTGCATGTGAGATCGCACGGGTAATAATGCACATCATAATTCTTTACTGCGCCCACATCTTTTAATTCCGGGTCAGTGATGAGCCGGCTCATCAATTTCCTGTTATTTTCACAGCCGTATATCACCTGCGGGTTAAACTCTTTAATCCGCTTTTTATCAATCGATACGGCATTGCCTTTTAAGCCGGTAACCGGCGGGATACCACCTGCAAGGGTGATAAACTCTGTCTGGAATGAATCATCTCCAGGTGTCATAAGGGTGTTCCAACCCCTGATCCGCATTACCCTCTTTCTTTTTAAAGGGGGTATACGTTTAACCTTTTTGCTGATTAACGCCAGATACCTTTTATTTTCCTGAATAAGATTATCTGCCTCACTCTTCCTGTTGAATATCTCAGCAATAAGCTCTATTTGTCTGAAACTATCTTCAACACTGTCTATTTCAAGTTCAACAAGCATTACACTGCTTTTCTTGAACCTTTCTTTGACAACCTTCTGTATATTACTGTAGAAAATCACATCAGGCTTAAGGCTTTCGACCCGTTCAAGATCAGGATTTATAAAACCTCCGACCGTTTCGATGCACGCTGATTTATCAGGACAGGAATCGAAAATGGTCTTTGCCTTTAGTTTATCCCCTGCCCCCATTTTTATGATTATCTCTGTAATGGCGGGGACAAGAGAAACAACAGATTTCGGTTCTTTATATATAGAAATATCCCGGCCACTGCTATCCCTGAAGTCTACGGGATAGCAGCAACCTGTCTTAAGGGAGGCAGTTATTACGAACAGAAAAATTGCCAGGCAAACAATGTGTTTCTGTTGCACCGGGATATAAAATCTGAATTTTAATAAATCACATCTTGTCAAAATAATGGCATCCTAAAATGACATCTTTATTCCTGCCGAGTAACTCGCCTCAGGCATGGGATAATAATTATAATATGCAGGTCCCCAGGAATTATAATATCCATAATCAGAGTATTTCTCGTTAAAAATATTCAAGGCATTTATAAATACTTCATAATTCTTAATTTCATAACCCAGATAAATATCCACGGTCTTATAACTATCCATCTCTTTTTGAGTATTTGCATAATCACCGCTGAAGAACCTGTCACCGGTATAATTGTATTGAACCCTCCCTGTAAAATTCATATATCTGAGATCTACACCAAGGTTATATTTCCATTCAGGTACAAGGGGGATCTTTTTACCATTGTTTTCACCCTGCCTGAATTCTGCATCCATGTATCCTATCCCTCCATAAATTGCAGCATAGGGACAAGTTTGATAACGAAAATCTGCTTCAGCGCCCTGATGGCGGGTTTTGTCGAGATTTTCATTCTGCCATGTAACATTACTGTAGGCGATTTCGTTTTTCAGATCCATGGTATATATTCTTGCATTGATTATCATCCTGGATGCAATAGAGAGCCTTGTACCAAGTTCATAGCCTTCAGAGGTTTCCTGTTTAAGGCCTGTATTGATAGTGCCTGTGAAAAGGCTTGTAAATTCATCCACAAGAGGATATCTGAATGCCTCATACACCCTTGCATAAACATTGTAACCGGGCTTGATATTATACGAAAGGCCAACATGCCATGCGGTTTCAGAGTCATCGAATGAATGACTGTTTGGAGCTCCGAATACATTGGAAACCAGGTCTATTTCAGGATCTTCATACCTGAGCCCTGCATTAAGTATCAATGCGTCAAGTAATGTATACTCATCCTGTGCATAATAACTGATCGTTTTCTTATTATGATTAAAGCCGTCTGCCCTGGCACCCTTAGTAGTACCTCTAAATGCCTCATAGTCAGTATCATAATACTCTATGCCGACTGTAAGCCTGTTATTATGATCAATCAGGTCCCGATCAAGGACATACTGTGCATTTACCCCATCGGTTTCAGACTCAATCATCATGTAACTGCCCCAGGAGGCTATATCACTGTCTATATCTTCTTCCCTGTTATTGACCCGGAATGTCAGGACTCCTCCTTTATCAAAATCAAACTCAGCTCCAAGACCAGCAAAAAAATCCTCATCTTCTCCTTCATCATTAGGATTAACAGCCTGTTTACGATTGGCATTCATCTCATCTTCTGAAAGTCCGCCCGGAAGCTGGTATTCAGAGTTACCTGCATTCAATTCAAGTGACAGCATTATAGTATCTGCCGGATAGACCTGGATTTTACCGTTGATACTCTTTCTTTCTGCTTCTGATCGGTAACGGTACCCATCAGTCTCTGATCCTTCAACCCCAAGCTGTATGCCAAAAGCTCCTTTATTATAGCTGTAAATTCCATGGGCCTTTCTGGCGCCCATGTTACCAGCCAGGGCTTCGGCATCAAATGAAACGCCCTCCTTGATATCCTTGGTAATGATATTTATGACACCACCCACCGCATTATCGCCATAAAGCACTGCACCTGAACCATGCAATACCTCTATCCTTTCTATATTATCAACAGGAATGAGGGCCCACCTCACATTTGATTGATCAATCGGATTTACCCTGCGCCCGTTAATAACAACAGCAACATGACGATCAGCGGTCTCACCAAATCCGCCAAGATCTACAACCTGGTTATTCCCATTTCCATTGAGGTCTCTGATTGATACCCCGCTGAGATTCCTCAGGATATCCGGTACAGACTGCGCACCGCTCTTTTTGATATCATCTGAAGTAATTACAGTAACACTGGCAGGAATTTTATCTATTTCCTGCTCAAACCTGGTTCCTGTTACAACAACTTCATCCATGCGTTTTATATTGGCACTTTTTTCTTCCTCAGCAGATATTAAGCCTGCTGTTGCCATGAAGCCCGCCACAGTAATAGCAATAATATTTCTTTTCATTTTTCCCCCTGATTAATATTCCACAAAAATAAAAATCCCCGGACCGAATTTAATCGACCCGGGGATTACCCTTTTTTATCCACTAGATCAGTAATATATCGCCACATTCCTCGATGGCTTTATTGATTCCGGCAGGTCTTCTGACTTCCCTTCCCCTTCAGCAACCTTCCCATCAAAATATTTGACAGTGGTTAACATAGGCTTTAGGAGTCCCCATGTATAATATTTATTACATGGGAAGGGTCACAGCGGCGGGTCCGTTCCCGAATTTAACGGGATTCCCTATTAAGCTCAATTAAGAGCACCTGAATGATTGTTGTTATTTATGAAAAAAAAGTGCATGCGTCAAGGGGAAAGTTACGAAGGTTTAAAATAAATGCACAATTTTTAGCAAATGAAGTGAAACGACTCCGGTCAAAATGTAATCTGAATTTCAGTATCCCCCTAAATAATGAGCTTTACAAACTGTTATTTTTTATATATCGTAAAATCCTTAATCGAAGGATATATATAAGGGAAACCAAGAGATTAAATCGTCAAATGTTTGTAAAATAGAATTGTTTAAAATAGATAAATTATATTTAAACAGGAGAAATATAATTGATGCCAAAAAAAATAAATAACTGTGGGTGGATTTTATATCTTTTGTTATTTTTTATTGCAGATTCAATAAGTTATCCCCTGATAGCATTTTCACAGGAAGGTTATCCAACCGTAACCACATCACCGATAAGCGTATTCACTGCAAATGAAGCTGTATCCGGCGGTAATGTTACAGCCGAGGGAAGCAGCCCTGTAACAGAAAAAGGGGTATGCTGGAGTACTGAAGAAGTGCCATCTGCATGGGATCCAAAAGACGGTAAATCTGAAAGCTATTATGCAGGAGCCGGAAGTTTTACAAGCAGTATATCAGGCCTTTCTCCCAATACGGTTTATTATGTAAGGGCTTATGCCACTAACAGCTTAGGGACTGACTATGGAACGCAAGTTTCCTTTACCACTTCAAGTGATAATAACAATTTCCTCACCTGGGTAACATCAAAAAATGAAGCCATATCTGCGGCATTAAGCCAGGGCAAATACATCCTGCTCCTTGCCCAGAGAAATAATTGCGGCTCATGTTTCCATACGCGTTTGATCGAATGTGAAAGAACCGATCCTCAGATTAAAGCGATGATTTCGGAAAATTATGTGCCATGGGTTGTTGATATAGATACCAGTACTGAATGGCAGGATTACGCCGGCGGCCTTGGAGGTTTTTATCTGCCCCTGATTGTCCGCATTAATCCAACGACCCCGGATGTTTATATTGACAGAACTACAGAGACGCAGGATGCGCAGACTTTTTATACCAGATTACAGTCCGGGGTTGACGATAAGGATTCTGATAGTATGCCCGATGTGTGGGAGCACCAATACAATCTTAATCCATTAGTTGATGATGCAAATGATGACCTTGACGGTGACGGATGGAGCAATATTCAAGAATACCGACGGGGGACCATTCCGAATGATCCGGAATCTCAACCATCAAAGGCTATGCCATGGCTGCCGCTCATACTGGATGATAACTAATCAATCTATTGATAAAATGTATTAATGTAAAAAGGCTATGCCAGGACATATTGAATATGGGAAACAGGGGATCTTTTGTATCCCCTGTTTTATCATGGTGTTTTTGCCTTAGAATCGCCCTTCGAGACCCCTGGTAAAGTCTTAATCTAATTTCCGCTACCTTCCGCCTGTTGTATAGACTATTCCGCAGCTGTTTAAAACTACCCGGGGTGAACCTCTACTGAAATCCCTCTCGGCACAGTCCGTTCCCTATATATAGACCCTTCTGAAATAGGCCTCACATATTTCACAGGAATGCCTTGCATTTGAAGCAAAAAGAGAATATATATTCTGATATTTACTAACATAAGGAGATTAAAATGAAAATAAAAATTATCCTTTTCAGCATCTTCATATCGTCCGTTCTTTGCTTCAATAGCACTCATGCCTATGAAGCGTTCAGCGGTCCAACTCAACTGATACAGTATAATGCATCCAGGGCATATGAAGGATACACACTTTTCAGTCCCATGTTTTCAGATAAAACATACCTTATAGATATGCTGGGTAATGTGGTACATGTCTGGGAGCATAAAAATGATCCTCCAGGGCTGCATTACATTTTACTTGAAAACGGAAATATTCTGGGAAACACACGTGATAAAATGATGGCAAAGGCAAAAACAGACCCGGGAAGCAAACCAAAAATGAATACAAATCCCAACCCCAATAAAGGGCTGAACTTCGGAGGCGGTGTCAAAGGACTGAGAGAGATTGACTGGGAAGGTAATTTAGTCTGGGAATATATCCCCGGCCCTGAAGACGGCTCATTGCACCACGACTTTGTCAGACTCCCCAATGGCAACACACTTACCAATGCATGGGAACATGTAAGCCTGAAGGAAGCGATCGCCGCGGGAAGAAATCCCAAACAGACCACAGAGAGGGGCATTGCGCCTGATGTGATCTATGAGGTTGACCCTAATGGAAAGGTTGTCTGGAAATGGAAGGCCTGGGATCACAGAGGGATGAACTCTAAAAGCCATTTTGATGTCAATTACATAACAAATGTGCTTCCACAGCAAAGATTCGGAAACCCTGACTGGAACCACTTTAATGCCCTTGACTATGATCCGGCAACGGATCAGATCCTTGTTGACTCAAGGGAATTTGGTGAACTTTATATCATCGACCATAAAACAGGAGAGATTGTTTACAGGTGGGGTAACCCCAGTGCGTATGGTGCGGGTAACCCTCCAACATTCACTACAACCGGGGATCAGATTCTTTTTGGCCCCCATGATGCCCAGTGGATAAAAGAAGGACTTCCCGGCGCAGGGAACATACTTATTTTTAATAACGGTTGGGCCCGTCCGCCTGTGAACTATTCATCCATAATTGAAATGAATCCCAAAACAGGTGAAATAGTATGGGAATATAAGTCCAGGGTTGAAAACAGTTTTTCGTCGCACCATATATCAGGCGCCCAAAGGCTCCCTAATGGTAACACCTTTATCTGTTCAGGAAACCACGGTCATATGTTTGAGGTAACAAAAGAAGGTGAGGTGGTATGGGAATATATCAATCCTGTTACCGGTGGCGGAATTAAAAGCTGGTTTGATAACGCCGGTTTTCAGACAAATAACTCAGTTTTCCAAGCGCACCGGTATGGCGCTGACTATCCTGGCTTAAAAGGCAAGGATTTAACGCCAAAGGGTCAGATTGCAGAAGATATCAAGGAGGCATGGAAGCCCAGGATAGAACTTGAAGGTGCAACCCAGAAGGGTGCGGAAACCTGGAAAAAAATATGGGAATAAGATGGTTGTAATTTCCAGGAGGAGTTTTTTAAAAGGGATTGCTGCTGTCAGCGCAGGAACAACACTCTTTCCTCTGCCATTTTCCTCATATATGGCAGAGGGTACTTCCGCCTCAAAATTGAACCCTCTCCTCCTGACACCGCCTTGCCTTGTAAAACCAACAGGTTCATCAATCATGGTCAATCTCGTTTGTGGAGATAAACCGGTCCAATGTCTTATCAGGTTCAGGGAAAAATCTGAAAAAGCAGCCTGGAAAAGTACAGAAACCATTCCTCTCAAACCCTATACTCCATTCAATATGAAATTATCCTCTCTTAGCCAGGGAATCCTATATGAATACCAGCTTCATGCCTGTTTTAAGGAAAGTAACGATTTCAAACCTGTAGCAGAAGGTACCTTCAGGACACAGAGAACGAAAAATGTTCCTTTTTCATTTGCCATGATTTCCGATCCTCACATCACTCTAAATGAACATGAACGCATCAGGATATTGAGTGATATAAGCAGTTCAATACTTGCTGGAGGCCCTGATTTTATGCTCATGCTCGGCGATAATATACAAACCTTTACTTCGCATGGCGGCCCCATGACCGAGGAACGTTTTGGCCCGGCGCTTTACTATCTTCTTAAACAGGGACTCGGAGAGCTTCCTTCTTCAGTCCCTCTCTTTACAGCCATCGGCAATTGGGAAGGTGAAAATGGCTGGCACCCTGAAAATCAAAAGGTATGGGCCAGAAATGCGCGCATGGCATGGGTGCCCAATCCCATGCCTGACACCTTTCCTGAGGGAGGCGGTGAACATGGTGACTACTACGGTTTCACATGGGGAAACAGCCTGTTTCTGGTTTTGAATGTAACAGGTTATACTCTTATTGAACATATACACGGCTCAAAGACAGGAAAATGCGATGATTGGACCCTCGGCCAAAAGCAAAAGGAATGGCTGTATAAAACCCTTTCTGCATCAAAGTCAAAATGGAAATTCATTTTTATACACCATACAGTTTCGGGAAAGGCCGGTGACGATCTTAATACCAGGTATGGACGGGGCGGAGGGCAGGCAGCAAAGACAGGTGAACAGAAACTTATCCATGAATGGATGAAAGAATTTCATGTAAATGCCATGTTTTACGGGCATGACCATGTCTTTACTGATATCCCTGTAGATGGCATCCATTATACCTGCGTTGGAAGCGCTGGAGCACCCTGGAAATTTGTGAAGGATGAAACAGGATATGAGGAATACTGGCCTGATTCAGGCTACACACGGGTAGATGTTAAGGAAGATAAGGTTATAGTTTCCTTTATCAGGCCTGACAGGGTAAAATCGGAAGATAGTGTTTTGCACCGGTTTGAAATAGTTTAGTTATTATTGAACAAATTTAATTTGACCCTCAAAAGTATTTTTTCTATACTCCCTTCTCCAAAAGGGCATTTATTAATAAACAATAATTTTTTCAGGGGGATAGACAATGATTAACAAACAGATGGTTCAGTTCCCGTTAACATATAATGACAGAATTGGTGGTGTGATTGTTGGCTGGGGCGCACATGAAATGGTGGCGGATGAGGCAAAAAAAGCCGGAATAAAAAACGCACTGATCACAACAACAGGATTAAGGGGTACAGGTATTGTTGAGGAAATAGCAGGAATACTCAATCACCATGGAATTTCAACAACAGTTTTTGACAAGGTATCTTCCAATCCGAGAGATACTGAGGTTTATGAAGCCGCCAGGATATTCAAAGAGGCACAGTGCGATGGCGTTGTGTCTGTCGGAGGCGGTAGTTCACATGACGCTGGAAAAGGCGTGAGGGCTCTTATATCCAATCCGGGCGCCAATCTCTCTGATATGGCTGCCCGCGTTGATCCGCCATGGATGGAGGTCATAGCCAGGTTCAAGCCCAATACCATCCCGCAGGTAAGTGTTAATACCACTGCCGGGACAGGGGCCGAATCAACAATGGGTGGTGCAATTATTGATACCAAACTCAGGGCAAAGATGTTCTGTGTGGTCCCCAACCTGTCGCCCAGCTGTGCCATAAATGATCCTGCCCTGATCCGGATGATGCCTTCAAATCTCATTGCATGGACAGGCTTTGACGCATTTTCACATGCATTTGAATCCTATGTGTGCCGTCTTTCATCTCCTCTTAATCAGGGAGTAATGATTCATGTGATAAAGTTAATAACCGAAAACCTGAGGGAATTTGCCTATAACAAAATGAACCCGAAGGCATGTGAAAACATATGCTGGGCCTCATGTTCAGCAGGTGTCGGTCTTGGTTTTGGCGGTGGTGTAGGTATTGTGCACGGCCTTGGCCATGGCCTTTCTGTGCTTTATGACATTCACCACGGCCTTGCGAACGCGGTGGTTACACTTGGAATTGAGCGCTATAATCAGAAGTGCGTGCCTGAAAAATTTGCCGAGATGGCAAGGGCCATGGGCGTTGACACAACCGGTATGACCAAGATGGAGGCCTCGGATATGTGGTTTGTGGAAACCGAAAGGCTTTTAAATGATCTTGGTATCAAGTCCGGGAATCTTAAAAAACGATTCGGAATGAAAAAGGATGATATTCCTCATATTGTAAAACATCAGTATGAAAACGATTTTGCGCGCCAGGGAAATCCCAGGGATTTTGATTTTGATGAAAGCGTACAGTTACTTGAGGAGCAGATGTAGGAGAAAAAAATCAGGATTGAACCATTTTTTCTGATTCTGTAAATTAGAAGAAAAATATCCCTTTTTTGTTTCAACAGGTCATACATTGTGTTTCAAAGGGATGATTTTAGGTTTAATGCCTCATTTTTTACCCATACTGTATTTTCCAACTCATGGCTTTCCAGCCATGACTGACTACCCCTCTTCATCAAAGGCATTAAAAACAACCTCATCGCAATACTATATAAGCTATAATCTTTATTCTGGAACATAGGCTTAAAGGCATCATCTCATCCATTCCTCGATTTTGAGACCTGCCTGATAATAATTTGATTGATTTTAAAGTTCCACATATGCAGCCCTGAAACCTATATCCGGGAAAATAAAGTCACGCGTTTCACGTAAATAGAAGTCCCAAAGCCAGCCAGGGGAATTATCCCACCATGACCCCCCGCGGGCAAGTACCCTCTCCCCGTAATTTTTAATAAAAAATATACCGTTACTTGCCGGGTTATCAACAGGGAACAACCCCAATTCTTTTAGTAAAATATGCGGATGAACACTCGCAAGTGTGTCATAAAACATGTTAAAGGTATATGCAAAGTCGCTTTCCGGGGTCATCTTACCTGTGTACTGGATATTCTCTATTTTGGTGCTAAGCCTGGTTCCTCCCTTGACCATCACAACCTTTTCAGTATCAACTCCAGGATTTACCCCGTCATACTTGTATGTATCAGGACTGTTTGGCTCCACCAGATTACCGTTTATATCTATCGCCTTCCAGAGTCTGCTTTTAATACTCTCATCCAGATTAAGGGCGCTGTTATTATCAGGGATTATCTGGACCTCTCCGTCCATAACCCTCACCCCTGAAACCCAGTCAAAGACATTGCCGTTAAGATCATTGATACCAAAGGGTGAACCATCATGGTTCCAGGTGTCAGGTCCTGAGCCTGTAAGTGTTCTTGCAGAAGAAGTTACACTCAACTCATTTTCAGGTGAGAGTATGCCCCGCTGATGTGTATTACCAAATGCAAGACCCCAGTGAGAATTACCGCGGGGGACAGAATTGTTTTTCATGCACCAGTGAGATATGGCACACCATTCGGCGTTGGTAAACAGATGCCAGCCTTTCCCTTTTCTGGCGCATGCCTCGCGAGCGTCATCAATGGTTATTGTATGGGCAGGGTCACGCCCAGGAAGTGAATATGCCCTGCCGTTTTCGATTACATTAAGATATTTACTGATGTAAATATAATCCAGAACCTTGCCATCAACAATAAAGGCAGAACAGGGTTTATCCTCACCGCCAGCAACAACATCAGACCAGTTAAATCGTGGAATACGTACCATTACAGAAGGCATCCCAAGGTCATCAAAAAGAAGGGTATTACGACTCCCTGATGCTGCCTCAAGTGCAAATTTTGCAGCGTCATATTTTGATATATCGCAAGGCTCGGGCTCCCTGTAGTCTTCACATACCCTTTTTATGCGCCGGTGCAGACGCTGAAACCCCATGTCACATGGTTCTCCGACTATAATCTCATAAACCACCTTTGTGCCATCAGATAAAAACCCGTACTGTTCACCCTTTGGTAGATTTCCCATTGAATAACCCTCCTGTTATTATGTAACCGCTAATTGTAACTAATAAACGCTATTTAATATTTTCTTTTTATTCGCGTTCATTCGCGGTTAAAACCTGTGGAGATATGTAAACTGAACCGAAAGCCAGTCCCTGTCTTTATATAGCCGGTCAAATGCGATATCCCGATCAGGTTTTCTCTTATAATTAGTGAAACATGGCCCTGCTACAAATTTGAAATAGGAGCTGTGACCCTGCCTTCGCAGCCCTATCCCTGTCTGATACGATTCAAGCGGCGGGGCAGCCGCTACGCTTAAAACGGCATTCTCGATTTCACTCGTATCCTCATAGTAGCGTCCAAAAAGGCTGGCAAACCATATGCCATGCCAATCTCTTTCCATAACCGCACTGACCGTTTTTGACCTGAAACCCGGCCTCTCCTTTGACCATCCCGCATTTAACCGCATTACCCAGTTTTCAGCCATCGCATAGTTTAAACCTCCCTGGAGTGAAAACCGTAATTCCCGATCCGTAGTGTCATCAATCCTGAATTCAGCCATTGTACGCAAGCGGCGCGTAAGGACATTTTCAAAGGCAAGATGACCGCTCCTTGTGTTATACCGGTCTCTCAACCTGATAACAGGCACCCCCATTTCATAGCCAGGTGAAACAACATCATGCTGAAAGGATATCCCCGCATCTACATATCCAATATCCGGAATATATTCCCAGCGCAGACCAGATGACACATTGTATCCCTTTGGTCTGGCATTTTCATATCCATTTATTTCACCAATGAGCTCTTCAAGTACATCAAAAATGTGTCTGTAATACTCATTAAGCCATAAGGCACGAAAGGTCTGGTAGCCGTCATAGAAGCCGGCACCGGCTGTTATTGCAAGGTTTTTATCAAGGCTGAAAATTGTGTTACATTGAAGCCCTATCCTGTCAGCAGTCAGATTTTTCTCCCTCCTGTTACCCAGGTATTCGGAAAGGTAATCCGTCTCAATACGGCGCCATGAAAAGGCAAGATCAATATCCATTTTCCTGCCCTCATGCTGGTATCCAACCAAGGTCTCTGTCACAAATACATCGGAAGCACTCAATGATGAAAAATCAATTATACCATCATGTGTGGTCCGCTGATCCGCCTCTGAAACAGGCAGGGTATTCATATCATGTGCTTCCGGCTCCCTTAGCCCTGTAATAGAGTTTATGATTTTATACAGTTTTTCAAGCCCTTCAAAACCAGCCTGTTTATAAACCACGACTGGTGGAAATGCACCTGCTTCTGCTCCTGTAGCATCAATTATCGCCAGGTATGGCAAGGTCGAACCACCATAGAGATCCAGCAGTGTACCTCCGATATCTTCCAGCACCATGCTCATCCCGGTATTCTCAATAAATGCAATCATATCATCCGGTCTGGCAAGATCCGAATTAATCGAAATAACCTGGACCGTTATACCATGAGGATTACCGGAACGGGCTTTATAATACTCCTGAATCCCGGACTCAATCTCCCATGAAGAGGTTAAACAGCGACTGCAACCGGCGCTGAAAAAATCAAGGAGTACAATCTGTCCATAGAAGTCATTCAGGCTGACCTTTTTTTCCGTCCCATGCTGCAACAGGGTGAATGGTGGAGCAACTTCTCCGGCATTCCACTCCATATCACCCAGCACTGTAATACACAGAATCAGGATCATACAAATGTTAATGCGTCTCATTATTGTGTACCACCTGCCACACATGAGCCACAATCCCCTGACTGCCCCCCGGTGAATGAGGCTGAGCTCGATTCAAACTGCGTAAGCAGTTTATCCTGATAACTAAAAATTGCCGATCCATTAAACTGCATA
>CAZSZQ010000094.1:0-13058 GCA_964610475.1 uncultured Desulfatiglans sp. | reverse complement strand
TATATAACCCTCAAGACATTTACGGTCGCATGAACTGCCGGTTCCCTGTGCATATACCACCGGAACCACAAAGAAAATTAACATAATAATAAAAACTCTGATCCGCATACTATTCCTCCTTTTAGTTGTTTATTCAGCGCACACAAAACTGTCCGCATTGTTTATATCTCCTCCCCTGTATCGTGCAACAAGAGGGTATGTGCAAAGCGGTCTTGTTACGCCCGGGAAGGCTTCACCGGTTGCAATGATTTTATCCGGTGCACGACCTTTTTCAACCCATGTCATTATCGATTCCAGCATGTCGAATCTGTCAGTTGCCTTTCCACCGTCACAATGACACATACCGGGAATAAAAAAGAGGCGCACAGATTCCCTGATAGATTCACCATTGACTTTTACTACTTCATCATACCAGTCGGCAAGCACGCTTGAGGCCATGCCCTGATCTGAAAGACCGTTATAGACTATCATTTTACCGTTACGGGCAAAGGTCTCAAGAAAGGTGGAATCAGCATCACTCATGGCCCCTGTATGTCGTGTACGTTTCACATCCCTGTCAAAATCAAAATCCAGGGGATCAAGGTCCGGTTCAGGCGGCGTCAACTGGTAATATTTCATGTTGTGTAAACCCAGTGTTGCGTCAGCAGCATCCCATTCCCCTGTTCCTGAGGAGCCAAAGTGCATTGCGCGCCATATTGGATTTGCAACACCTGTATCATAGTTGAAGGCACCATAAAGGGGTTCACCTTTACCTGTTCGCGGGCCGGAATGGATGTCACGCATAGCCTCTGCCTGCGCTTCAGAGAGGCACTTGTCTGTTTTTGCTCCTTCACAGGCCAGGACGCCGGGGTCATAATCACATGCCTGCCAGTCGTTAATAATACCGTCAGCAAGGCCGTCCAGGGTATCACAATGATTAAGAACACTGTCAGCTACCAGACGCAGATCATCATCCGAAAATGCCCGTGAAATTACAGGCCGTCCATTTTTATCCTTTGGGGCAATGCGGGCGGCTACCTGGATATTCCACATCTGGTCAACAGCTATCCTGGAAAATCTAATGGAAGGATCACCTGCTACAATACCGTCAAAATAGAGCGGAAAACGCTGTGATGCCATCAAACCCTGACGGCCGCCGTTTGAACATCCAAGTAAATAAGAGTAGGAAGGGGCCTTGCCGTAATATTTTTTGACCAGTTCTTTGGCTTTAGGAGTAACTGTTCCCAGTGCATTATATGCGTAGTCTATGCGGGCCTGCTGGTCAAGGCCAAAGGAGCCGTCCATCCAGTCACTGCGATGCCCGCCGTCTGTAGAAACAACGGCAAAACCGCGTGCCAGGGCAGAGGGCCTTACTGAACCGAATATATCGCCCAGGGCAGGAGCAAGCCTGCCGTCAAGCCCTCCTCCTCCATGAAAGACAAACCGGCCGTTCCACTTTGTCGGCATTCGCAGATCAAAACCCAGCCCGAACCTGCGATTACCCTGACCGGTTCGGGGATTAATCATACCCTGAACAAGGCAGTGCTCTGGAAGCAGTTCACCTTTTTCATCCACAACACCGCTTCCATCAGAAGCAGGCGCAGGCCCTGCAGGGACGATCTCTGCCTTTTCGATAACGAAATCCGGTGTTGCAAGATCAGCAATCGCTGCGCAGTATGAGGTGTTGGCGTTTATATTCTCCCCTGATACCGCAGTGACCGGGTAAACAGCAGCAGGCGACACAAGAAGGATTGCCAGTGCGATGAGGGCTTTAAATAAGGTATTATTGAATAAATACGATTTGAAAGACATATGAACACCTTCCTTCTGTTTGGGAAAATCTGTTTATATTCAATTGCATAGTATCAGTATTGCTTATAATATCCCGTTCCCGGTTTCAACTGCTTCTTAATCATTGAAACAGAAAATCTGCCGCGGAATTTTATTTTTTACCCCATGAGTGATCCTGATATACAATATTACCTCCGGCCACTGTCATCATAACTTTTGTTTTTCCTATCTGGTCAGGGACGATTTCAAAAAGGTTCTGAGAAAGAATGATTATGTCTGCAAGCTTTCCAGTCTCGATCGAGCCCTCTCTCTTTTCCCTTTTGGAGGCAATTGCTCCACCCATCGTATAGCCGTAAATCGCCTGCTCAAGAGTGAGCCGTTGTTCCGGAAGCCATCCTCCTTCAGGCGTCCCTTCAGGGGTCTCACGAGTAAGCAGGATTTGAACAGCAGGCCAGGGGTTTAAGGTTACCACAGGCCAGTCACTGCCAAAGCACAGTATAGCTCCGCGGTCAAGAATATCGCGCCATGGCCAGGCATGTCTGGCGCGCTCAGTTCCTACACTCTTTGCCCAGACATTCAAATTATTATCATTGGGTGTTGTATGTAACGGCTGCATGCTGGCAATGACACCAAGTTTCCCAAAACGTGAAATGTCTTCTGCATTCGGGCATTCGATATGTTCTATTCTGCCAAGAGCATCCATATGATTATTAGCCTTATTGGCCGCTTCATAGGCATCAAGTGCCAGGCGTATTGCCTGATCTCCGATCGCATGAGTGGAGATTGTATAACCCAGTTTATCAAGTTGTAAAACGCTTTCTTTATATTTGTCAGGGTCAAAATAGAGGATGCCTCTGTTAGTCGGATCACCTTCGTAAGGTTCAAGCATTGCTCCTGTGTGCGCCTCGATGACACCGTCCAATAAAAATTTCACAGAGTTAAGATCAATCCAGTCGTCATTATATTTCTTACGGTTTTCCTCCAGAACCTTGATAGCCTCCTCGGTAACAGGTGCATTGACAAACCGGGCCATATACAGACGAGTGGTTAAATCTCCTTTCTTCCTGATTTCATCAAATAATTCAATACGCTCTGCATCTGCCCCGGCGCTGATTAACCTGGTAAAACCCAATGAACTTGCATAATGTATTGCCCTGGTTAAACGACCCAGTTCATCATCCCTGGAGGATTGCGGGATAAGCCTGGCTACAAGTTGCCCTGCGGCCTCCTTTAATAGGCCAGTGGGTTCACCTGTTGCAGAATCACGCACAATAACACCGCTGGGTGGATCAGGTGTATCCCTTGTTATGCCTGCTGCCTCAAGCGCCTTGCTGTTAGCAAGTGAGCTGTGACCATCATAGGCGGCCAGATAGACAGGCCAATCCGGGATAACCTCATCAATATATCTCTTGTCGGGTATGCCATCCTTTCCGAAGATACTATAGTACCACCCCATTCCCTGTATCCATTTTTTGTCAGGATGGGAAGCTGCATAATCTTTTATTATGTTTTGGAAATCGTCTATATTTTTTGCATCATTCAGGGAAACCTGTTCGAGCATTGCTGCGCCTGCCATGATGTGGACATGTGCGTCAACAAAACCGGGCAGCACCATATGCCCCTTTGCATCAATAACCTTTGTGGAGGCTCCCTGAAATGAGGCAATCGATTTGTCTGACCCTACTGCTATTATTTTATTATCAATGATGGCAATGGCCTGTGCCCATGGTTCTCCCGGATTCACGGTATAGATTTTGCCATTAATCAATATCGTATCAGCAGATGTGTTTGATGGTTTACTGCATGCAGGTTGTATTAAAGATGTTATAACTAACAGTGTTATTAAAAGAAGTCTTTTTCTCATAATAGAAACTCCTTTTTGAGTGATTAATTAGTCAATTAGTATAAGAAACAGTTTTAAATACGAACGGTATTGTTAACGTAGTTTTATTGTGCTGTCAAATACAAAACATCATATGAAAAAGTCTTTATCAACCTGACAGGTGTTTATTATTGTCTTGACACAAAAAGTATATAGGCCTATTCTCAAACAGTAAAAAAACCCCTGTAATGCATAAAAGGACCAAGATGGACAATAAGATCAAGGATATCATAAACGTAATGGAAAAACTGGATGGGATCTTATTCTCCAAATTTCAGCGTATCGGAAAGCGCCTCAGTATGAAGGATCCTTTTAGCGAACTTACAAATACACAATTGCAGGCTATATTTAAAATAAGTAAAATCCAGCCCTGTACCCTTTCTGATGTTGCAAAAACCCTCAGGATTTCCAAATCATCCGCATCTACCCTGGTCGAAAGAATGCTGGTAAAGGGGGCTCTTGAGAGAAAGCAGGACCCTGATAACAGGCGGCGTGTCTTGATCACAGTCACACGATCAGTCAACAAATTTCAAAAAACTATTGATGAAGAACTTATAAAGGAATTAAAAACAATAGCCAATAATATGCCGCCCAAAGATTTCAATAAATGGGTTGAGGCTAACAGGGCCATAGATATAGCAATAGATAATATCTATGGGTCATCACATGAATGTTAACAAAGATTTTTTAAAATCCCAATATATTGAAGAAATACTTGAGGCGGCAAATCTGTTTTCTGTCAGGGGGTGGGCTGAAAGAAACGCCGGGAATATCAGCTGCATTATACCCAGAGAAAAAGCAAAAAAATTTTTTGATATAAATCAGGTAAAAAGGCGCTTTGACCTGGATACAAACATCCGGGGGCTTGCCGGCAAGATATTGCTTATAACAGCAACAGGCGCCTACTTTAGAAAACTCCATCATAATCCTTCCAGCGGGCTTGGTGTTGTAAAGATATCTGAAGACGGCAACGGGCTCGATCTGATATGGGGTTTTGAAGGAGATAACTCACCTACAAGCGAGGTGCGTATGCATCTTATGGGGCATATGACACGTTTACAGGCTGACCCGAATCACAAGGTGATCATGCATACCCATGCAACTAATACTATCATAATGTCGACTATGGGAATTCCGGATGAAACGAGCTTCACCTCAAACTTATGGCGTATGCATTCTGAGTGTATGGTCGTTTTCCCGGATGGTATAGGTCTTTTGCCATGGATGGTCCCGGGAACCGATGAAATCAGCAGGGCGACAGCAGATAAGATGGCTGATTTCAGGCTGATTATCTGGCCGCTTCATGGTCTTATTGCTGCCGGTTCTTCTATAGATGAGGCCATGGGTTTAATAGAGACAGTAGAAAAGGCCGCTGAGATTTATATAAGAAGTATAAAACTTTCTGATTCCCCGTGTGTAGTTACCGATAAACAACTAATGGAAATAGCAGATCACTTTAATGTTAAGCCCCGTAACGGAATTTTTTGATACCTCATGGGGCTTTCAGCGTTAAGCATTCAGCCAAGTCTTTGTTTTTATGTTTAAATCTGATAGCCTTAATCAAAAAACGATCGTTTCTGGATGGACACTGGTTAATTGAAATAATGATATATTGTTTTTTTAAACAGATGGTTGTAAAATAATACCAAATTATCTGGTTTGGAGTTATAAAAAATCAAAAACTTTCTTTATGGAGGTAAAATATATGTTACCTAAAAGATTGTTTCTTGGTTCTTTATTATTGACAGCAGTAATATTTTATACTGGCTGTGCCGCAACCGGACAAAATCAGGATTTATTTTCGAGTGAACGCCGAAATGCCCTTGATGAATGCATAAGATTCGGTCATAGAAAAGGCACATATGATTTTAATAGTTGTATGGCAAAAAGAATGAATCTTCTGAATGAGATCAGACTATACCGAAAGAGTTTTTCCTTACCTGGTGCCTGATTTGAGTTAAAAGCCAGAACAATCTGCCTTTGACACTCAAAGATAAATTTATAAAGATAAGTCAAAGGCAGATGTTAACTCTTCAAGTAATGATAACAGGTTATTTTTAATTTGAAATTGCGACCCTGAAGTAATCATCAATATTGGCCTTGCAATCCGGTTCAGGCTTGAATATGAACTCAACAGTCTGACCTTCTTTTGCAGAAGCATCCATGCTATAATTACCACGCAGGAAAACAACGCTGCTTGCTTCCCCTTTTTCCAGGATGACATCACGCTTGCCTGCCGGCAGGCCATATGATGGTCCATTACAGAAATTAGTTGAACGGTAATATATTTCAAAGGTATAGGTGTGGTTTCCTGGTTGAACATACGTGACCAAAGTAGAACTCACTTTTTGATCATCAATCATAACAATTTTTACGTTACTGGGGATGACCACTTTTACCAGGCTGGTAACAGGCGTTGTCTCCAGCGATTGTGGATAATATGAAGTGCCTGTAGTACTGGTACTGACACAACCTCCGATAAATACTAATAAAATCAATGTTGAAAAGTAATAACTGATACATCTCATTTTGTTTTTCATATCTTGCATCTCCTTTATGTATAAATTGGACTAGAGGTGAATCATCCAGATCACCGGCCATCAAAGTGGTTCACAGGCCCTATAAAACATCAATCCTTTTAGAAAGTGCATATTAGCTGTCTTTAAAAAAGAGGTCAAGAAATAGGTTAACTCCGATATTTGCCATAGATCGAGCCGCTTCAATATCAGATAATGTTTTATAGATCTATTATTCTATCTTTTCTCAATTTTCAATAATATTATATATCCGCTGTATTTTTTATAAGAGTGATCGAAACATTTAAATATAATTCATTTCAACAGTACAAAATCCGTACGGTATAATTTAACCCAGATTTTGCAGTAGCCATCTACTGCGGCCTGAAAAACCTTGCTGCAACGCTCGTTTCACGATTTTGATCCTCACCATATTGTGCATATGCTTCCGGGTCAAAATTGTTCCAACTTCGCGTTTCGCTTTGGTTTTTCAATCCTCACAACGATTTCTACTGCAAAATCTGGGTTTAACGGATTTGAATATGCTCTTATGTACTATTTTATCTTTATGTCGGTATAGAATCACGGTATGTTTTTCCTTTTAACTTTCCATTCAGGGTTCATGCAGATTCCGCATTTATCACCAAGAAACATTTCACCGGCCTTTTTGTCACCCTTTAACTGCCACAATAGCCACTGGGTTGCAGCTTCAGCGAATTTGCCGCCATGCGGTTCAAAAAATGTACCCCCATGTCCGACATCAAGATCGCCTTTAAATACAAACACCTTTTCTATTTCTTTAAAATCCTTTTCTGAATTATCATATGCAATATCAGTCGGGCCGCCATTCAGGTAGATTACCGGTGTACGAAGTTTTTTAAGGAGATCAGGACCGGGCAGTTTTAAAAAATCCATTACCTTTTTTACCTCTTCTCCCTCCGGGATACCCGTTCTCATGATTCCGCTGTTCATGAATACTACTGTTTTAATGCGGCTATCAAGGGAGGCATCAAGGGCCTGAAGCGCACCACAGGAGGCTCCCATTACTGCAATGGCATTGGTATCAAGCCTGTCATTATAGATGCTTCCGGGCTTTTTGTTCTGCTCTATGGCCCAGTTAATGGCATTAAAAAGTTTGTCTGTTTTACATCTGGTAAGCTGCTCCTGCTGAACCTTGGTGGCAAGATCAACGGATGGGGTTTCCCCTGACTGGCTTATGGCCTGTTGCATTGCAGCTATGGTCTGTTCAGTCGCCTCTTCAAGCTCTTTACTGATTTCTCCATTGGCTATAACAAGAAAACCATGTGAGGCAATCTCATAAGTATATCTGGAAGAAAAATTTCCAACATCATAACAGCCTCCATGGGCAACAGCCACTACAGGCAGTTTTCCTTTTACCTCCGACAGGTTTTCAGGCCGGAATATGGTATGGCCGGGAAGTGATGGATCCATTTCCATAAGTACTTTGCAGGGTCCGGTTGTATCAGGCCCATTTTTGCCACCGGCTCGCAGCCATTGGAAATAGGCGTCAATAACCTTTATACCTTCTTCATTAACTATCGGCCCGGCCTCCACTTTCTTTGCAAAATGCATCACCTGTTGTTTTTCCTCCTCAAACACCGGCCAGTCAGGTAACCCTTTACCGTTGGGATCTCCATGTTTGGCAAAATTCGTCCAGTAGGACATGATCGTTTCTGACATGACAAGATCCACATCATTTTTTTCGGGACGTCCGGGCAGACCAAACTGATGAAAGACAAGGGGCATCTCATCACTGTGCGCTGCGCCAAATCCTGCCTTTGGTGAATCAGGCGGATAATCAGGATGGTGATCAAAATAGTAAAAAAAGACTTTTGATTTACTGGTCTTTGCCTGCAACCGTGCCCATGTCCAGTCAGGCCATCCGAATGAGACATCACGCATAAGATATCGGGCCATCCTTGCGGCAGTATCATTTCCGGCAGGGTAGAGTTCAAGGATCTTTTCAGCAAAAGGGCCATAGCGCTTCTGAACACTTTCAATATGAGCTTCGACGGTGACAGGTACCCCGAAATTTGCACCCTCGTCCGAATTATATCCAACAATTATTGGGGTATGGTTATAGTTGCCGGCCTGGTAGAGCTTATAAAGTTCATCCGGGATCACCCACCTGTCACATACCGGTCCCTTCACACCCGGTTGAGCAAGACTCAGGGACTCCAATTTGTCGGCCTTTATCTCGCGCAATTCTGCGATGGTGGATGCACCTGCTGAAGCGGCAAATGTTTCTCCTGCCTTCTCGGCATCAGTAAGGGGATTTACCCCTTCGCCAGGCCCTCCGAACACTCCACTGCGCACCGGTGGGAAGAAACCTCCACTCTGGGCAATTGCTCCATGGAAAAGGCCCTTTGCAAGCGGCGATGCACACAGGATACTCACCCCTGCACCACCTGCTGATTCACCGAAGATGGTCACTCTCCCCGGATCACCACCGAATGCGGATATGTTTTTTTGAACCCATTTGAGACCAGCAATCATGTCCAGCAGGCCATAGTTGCCTGATGCATGTTGATGGTTTTCAGCGCTCAAGCCTGGATGGGCGAGAAATCCAAATATACCAAGACGGTAGCCGACAGTTACAACAACAACTCCCTTTTTGGCCAGATGCTCACCATGATAAAGCTGTTCTACGGTTGCACCGGCTGTAAATCCTCCGCCATGGATCCAGAACATAACAGGCAGTTTTTTAGTGGTGGATTTTGCAGGCGTCCAGACATTAAGATAAAGGCAGTCTTCGTCCGGTTTAATGGGTACACTGGCCAGTGCTGCATTTGTCTGGATTGGAGGCGCACCGAATTTGTCTGCCTTGAGCACTCCCTGCCACTCCGGAACAGGCTGTGGCGGGCGCCATCTCAAATCACCGACAGGCGGAGCCGCATAGGGGATTCCCCTGAAGACATAAAGACCATCTTCAAAGGCGCCCTCAATCATGCCCCCATCGACCTTTACTGTGCCGGGCGATCCTGAACACCCGGGTATGGTTATAATTATAAGAGAAATTATCACCATGATGATAAAACGATTTCCTTTAATGTCGTGTCGGTACATATCTGCCTGCTATCTATTCTTTAAAAAACATTCAAATCAAACGCGTCTGCCATTGCCTGATTGCCAGCATCGTTTGGGTGAATATGGTCACCAGGGTCAAATTCCTGCCTCATGCGCGCAGGGCGTTCCGGGTCACGGATCACTGTATCAAAATCCACAACAGCATCAAAGGCATTGTCCGTTCGAATCCAATCATTAACTGTCTGCCTGATCTTTTCGCCCCTCTCAGACATTGTGGGCACACCCTCTTCAGGGGTAAGCGTTGCCCCGATCACCTTTATACCATGTGTATGAGAACGCGCTATTATCTGTTTATATCCTGCAATCAGGTCGTCTGCTGTAAGGCCATCCGGGCTTTCATCCCATCCTCGAAAATTGATGTCATTTATGCCTTCAAGAAGTATTACCCATCTGACACCGGCAACACTGAGTACATCCCTGTCAAACCGGGCCAGTGCGCTGATTCCTGCGCCATCCATCAATACCTGGTTTCCCGAGATACCCTTATTTATGACAGATATCTCTTTTGAACCTGTTTTACCGTTCAAACGTTTTGCAAGCAATGCAGGCCATGGCCTGTTCGCATCAAGTGTGGTAGCAAAACCGTCTGTAATGGAATCGCCAAGGGCAATGACTGCAAACGCGTCAGCCTTTGTTAAAACATCGATGCCAGCGAGCCATAAGTATGAATAGGTCTTTTCAGTATCAGGCATGGTTTCTTCTCCGGCTCTGTTTCCATTTGATATATAAGTGGTGTGTAGCCCCAGCCTGTGCTCAGCAGGCACACCCGTTTCTTCCGGAAAGTACAGGGATACAGCAAGGTCGGTAAAAGGTGAAACCTCCATATCTACAGGGTCACTTAGTAAAAGGACGCCGGGTAAAAGCGTACATGAGGGTTTGTCATTAAATGTGATTATACGGTCTGTTCCGGGTACAATAGAACCACCGGATTTATATGCAGCAATATGTGCTGAACCGATTTTAACCGGTTTATGTCCTAAAGCATTTGATAGATTTATACGAACCTTTTTACCGCCAATACTCGTGTGAACAACCATTCTTACTGTACGGTCTTTAAAAACAGAAGGTACATAGAATATGGAAGGATTGCTTCCAGGTTCACCCGGTTCCGGAGGAGGGGGCTGTTCCGGCATCTTGAAATTGGGGGGCAGTTTTATGTTTGGAAACCCCACCTCATCCAGTTGCTGTGCTGTTCCCCATGTGCATACCCATTTTTCTTTGCTTTTCTGTGTATCAATAGACTGATTACAGGCAAGAAATGGCAGGATCAGGATGATTACATAAATGAGATATCTTTTTGTCAGATTCATATTTTTGGTTTCCTTTCAATGCTTATTGTCTAAAATAAATGCAAGCCACAAGTTGTCATTCCAGACCCCAAATCAGGAATGGGACTGGCTTTAATCCAGTATCCATTTAAAGAAAACATGAAAACCTGGATTCCCCGGTCATGTCGGGTAATGACGAAATCGGCATTACTGACCTCAAAACTTTAACTCGATAGAATACCTTTACTCTACCACTCAAACGCTTGACGACCCCTTGAACCCTTGAACCCTTCTTTTAACTTTACCCCCATGGTTTTTCCAGGGCAATCTGTTCGCCTGCAATACGGCCGAAGACCAGGCACTCGAGAATATTTCCTCCGCCCTGATAATGCCAGCTGTAGATGGCACCCAGCTCTCCGGCTGAATACAGTCTGGGAATCGGGTTTCGGTTTGTATCCAGCACCTGCGCCCTGAAGTTACGCCTCAGTCCTCCCTGTGTATTTGTAAAGGCCGGAACAAACTCGGCTGCATAAAAGGGAGGTGTCTGAACCGGCGCCATCTTTTTGGCATCCCTTCCGAATTCATGATCATTCCCATCAGCACAGGATCTGTTCCATGTGGCCACTGTTTTTTCGAGTTTGTCAGGGTCCTTGCCTATTTTCGCAGCCAGTTCCTTCACGGTGTCGGCTTTGATGATCCAGCCTTTTTCTATTTCAGCGCTGCTGTCAGGGCTCCATTTATATTTTTCTATCTCCGACCACCAGCAGAAGAAATATTCATTCGGGTAAAGCGGCCCGCTTTTTCTCATGGTTTCATCAAAGACGCAGTGTACAGGGAGCGGTGTTGGGACATGTATATAGATGCCGTGAAAAGGTATCTTACCGTGTTTTGTGAAATAGGTTTCGTTGGTAAACCTGGTGGCATCCTTGGCAATCCATATCCAGCCGTTTCCGGGCGGGGAGAAACTGTATCCAAAGGCCCACTCCTTGCCAGGTATCCTGAAATTGAAATCAGGGCCTGCCTGGTTATCCATGTGCCAGAGATCCGCACCAATCGCCATCGCCATACGTATTCCATCTCCGGTATTATAGGGGCTGCCCTTGGGGTACCCGCAGGGCATGCCAAGGTAGTCACGGATCATATCCTGGTTGTTTTCAAAACCTCCGGTGCAGAGGGCTACGGCCTTCTTTGCCTTGACAAATATCTTTTTACCTTTGTTTTCCGCAACAACACCTTTGATCTCTCCTGTCCTGTTATCCCGGATCAGTTCGATGGCAGGTGTCTCATACATCACCCTTACCTTCCTTTTTTCAAGGGCGTTCTCCATAAGAAGGAGCCACAACCGCTGATAACCGTTTCCCTTTTTCGACCAGCAGACGTTTTCAGCGCCGCCGGGAAATTCAGGATATTCTCCCTTTGAAGGAAGCGTCATCATATCGGCCCCCATCGCCGTAAGCCACTCGGTAACATGTGTGGAATACCTGTGAAATGCCTCTGTCATTTCATCGGGAATGGGATAACCGTCACTCAATGCCTTCTGATATTCGACTGCGTTTTCAGTATGCGAAGGGCACCAGTAGCCCTGACCGCTGACACGCGTATTCCCTCCTGCGTGTGCCTCCGGTGCCTTTTCGAGTATCAAGACATCAGCCCCTTTATCATACGCGGTTATGGCGGTCATAAGACCGGCAGCCCCGATACCCAGCACAACCACTTCCGCTTCGTAATCCCACTTTGCTATCTGGTCCGGTTGAGTTGCCTCAACTTTAGATGCACCTATCCCGGCCAGTGCGGCTGAACCTATGCCGGTTGCTGCTGTTTTAAGAAAAGACCTTCTTGATATCTTCATAATTCCCTCCTTTTTAAATTACATCATCTGTGAAGATGAAGGTTAAAAAAAGCAGAAATTACATTATAAGCTGCCATGTATTCCATCAGTCCTGCTGTATGTGCCCCGGAAAAAAGCCTCCGCCGTGTACATTTAACAGGACACGATCCATGTTTTTTTCATAAGTCCCATCCTTGTCTATCTTAAGAGGCTGATTCATCCTTGCAGACCCACCTTCACGGCGCCACCTGAAATATTCGTCCAGTGTCTTCAAACCTTCCATATCGACAACAGCTCCTGCCTCGGCCCTGTCATAGAGAAAGTGCAGTGCTAAAGGCTTTGCATCACTGTAGGCAGGCCACTCGGGAAGACCTTTACCATTTGGGTCTCCATATTTGGCAAAGTTTGTCCAGTAGGAGATAATCATCTCTGACATGGCTGCGTCTGTATCATTTTTTGCAGGGCGACCCGGAAGACCAAACTGATTAAAGACAAAGGGCATTTCATCAGAATGTGCTGCGCCAAAGCCGGCCTTTGGTGAATCAGCAGGATATTCGGGGTGGTGGTCAAAATAGTAGAGAAATGCCTTTGATTTGCCTGTTAATGTCTGGAGGCGCGCCCATGTCCATGTGTGCCAGCCAAAGGCAGTGTCACGCATGAGGTCACGGGCGGTTTTTGCGGGTTTA
>CAZSZQ010000093.1:0-13138 GCA_964610475.1 uncultured Desulfatiglans sp. | reverse complement strand
TTTTCGCATTATTTATATGTCACTGGATAATACATGATTTAAATAAATATTACAATCCGTATTCAATAATTGAAGAATGACAAAGCAGGAATGTTTTAAAAAGTGGCTGGGTCTGCTTAGCGGGCTTTGCTTCTCTATAACAGGTTTTCAAAACAAGCTCAGGATCGACGAAAACAGGGCAAGGCATAGATAGGATTTTAAAGCATTCCAAAAGGATAGCAGGACAGTATAATATAGGATTGGCTTGAAATTATTTATTTCTTACTTTTCTTTTTATAAGAAATACCTGTTGCGGTTGATGTTTCTAAGGGATAAACGGTGTGGTTTTCAGATACTGGCTTATAAATTACCCTTGTATTACTTTTACTCCATCTATATATATCCTTATATTGTTTACCTTTCATTTTATTAATCCTTTTATAGGAAGGATGATAAAAAGGATTTAATGTTACATCTTGCTCAAAATCCTTTTTATAAGGGGTTTGGTTTGGATGATTTTCAAAATGAAGATCAAACTCTTTTTTAGCATCATCTGTAAATATTATTTGCCATGGAGTATTAGCCATTTATCATTGCTTCAATTGAACTGAGTCTTGTAAATATTTTATCTTTTCTTGTAGGGTTTGCATTTATTTCAGCAGTTAAAACCCATTGATCTATTATCTCTTCTAATTTTTGATTTTCTAAAACGCTACTTATTAAATCATTTAAAAAATCATTTCGATCATCTCGGTCAAGATTATCAAGAATAAAAGTTATTTCATTTATGATTTTATTTTTATTATTTTTTTTGAGATTTACCATCACTTAATTTCCCCATTTTTAATTTTGCATTATTAATTGCATCGATTAAGGGGTCTACCAACTGCAAAGGTATTACAATTTGTGTTTGTATCGCTGCTTTAATTTCGTTTTGTGTAGGGTTCTGTAATGGAGTTTGAATGTCACAAAAAGTTAATTGAAAATCATAGCTACTAGCGGATACATGAACATAATTAGAATATATACGCTCTGATTTTATTTCATTTGTGGGCTTAATAGTTAATTGAATAGGCTTTTTTTTTGTAGCTATGGAAAGTTTATTTACTTTATTTGCCATTGTATAACCTCTTTTTTTATTATCGGTAAATATAGCCAATATATTAATTAGTAAATGATTATATTATGATGACTAATTAAAAAATGTCAATTCTTGTTTTACAATCCTGTAAACAATACAACTTAATTGCTAGTATACCATCAATACCGGAAATCAAAAAGGTAGCAGCCAAAATATACGGCCTGCATAATGCTGGTTTATCTGCTTACTTTTTGCTTACTTAATAAAAAATTACACTGCTTACTATGTGCTTACTTTTACTTTTCACTAAATAAAAAAGGGTAACAACTAAAACGCTGAAACCCTTGTCTTTATTGGTGCCTAGGACGAGACTTGAACTCGTACGAAACTAGGTTTCGAGGGATTTTAAGTCCCTTGCGTCTACCAATTCCGCCACCCAGGCAAATATTGTGTTTTTTAATAATATGACCGACTTATGTCAAGGGTTATTACATCAGTTACGTATTATTTTTTCTTCTTCCCTGTCCCGCTGTTTTTCTATCTTAAATAAATGGGATTTGTAAATATCCAGGGTCGCCATCCGAATAATTGAACATATTTATAAACCTCAACACGGTAAACGCCATTTTTCAGGACAGGAAAAACCGCCTCCATGCCTCTGTGGCTGCCTATTGCTTCGCCGTTCCTTATCAGCCTTATCTCGCCTTTTGAAGGCAGTTCAACCAACATGTTTCCCGAACTGCTGAAGTTGTCTTCTTCACCCATAAAAAGGTCTGAGCCGTCATCGGATAAAAAGCAGTATTTAAAACCCTTTGCTGAAGAGAGCCTGTCGTTGGCTATAAAAAGGCGTCCTGACTTCATTGCCTCATATATATCATCCTTTGCCGCCTTGAAATCCTTGAATATCTTCTTTTTCAGGAATACATGGATATTTATGGAGTTTAGCAGAAAATCATATGGCAGGAATATTGCCTTGATAAAACCCAGCTTAATCATTGTACCATGGGCATCCGAACCTCCTATTGCAACCACCTTTCTTTTCTGGCATAGGTTGTCCCAGAATGAAAGGGTTTCCTTGCTGGGACCTTTCAACGCCTGTACCTTAAAGATCAGATGAAATGCTCCATGAAAGATTGTTTTTACACCTTCCTTCCACCTTGACGAAAAGTTCCATATGCATATGCCTGTGAAACCATCTACTGTAAGATCGTGCCATCTGTATGTGACAGATTTTTCAATAAACCGCATACCTTTTTCAAACGGATGGGCCAAAAAACCGAAACCGCCATGTTCATTTACCCTGTCGATTACCTCCTGTGGAGAGGCATTTTCCAGATCAGGGATTTCTTTAAGATTATATGCCAGATAATGATGGTCTTTTCTGCCGATCTCCATACCTATTATGAGTGTAAAGTTGTCATAAATCCCTTCCTCATCCAGGCTGTATGAATCAAGCATATGGGCATGATCATTGAAACATACAAAATCTATCCCCGCTTTTGAAGCCTGATAAGCTATTTGAGTATAACTTCCTTTTCCGTCCGAAAGATTAGAATGGATATGAATATTTCCGACATATTCATAATTAAACATTTTTTTAACTCCAGATCTTATTCAAAGTTTTTGAGCGCTTCAATTCCCATTTTCATGGGTATATATATTGTAAACGCCGATATTGCAACCACAAGTAAAAGTGAACCTGCTATCATTGCCCATTGAACAAGGCTGATTTCTGTGTTTTTAAAATCTGCCATAAAGATGATATATACCGGCCCTGACTCCAGCATTATGACTACCACCATATACAATGCGCTGATTATCATATATACCAGACCGCCAAACCCGGTTGCAACCTGTGATATATTTTCAAATCTGAACCTGGGATGGATTGCGCCAAGCCCTACCCCAAGCGATACCATGGCAAATATTGCAATAAACATGGTTATTGATGACAGGATCATCATAAAAACCGATACATCCAGAAGCCGGTTGGTAAAAATAATTAGTATTTCTCCAAGTATAAGCATGGGAAACAAATATATTAGATATTTGCCAAGCAGAAATCTTTTAATAGAAATGGGTGATTTTTGTATTATCCAGAAAGATTTCCCTTCAGCGCTTACGGCCGGGAATATAAAACGAACCGAGACGGATGCAAGGACAAAGCTCGCCAGGCCAAGATTTAAAAAAGCAACGGTATTCTGCAAAAAATCAAGCCTTATCGCGCTTCTTTCAAGGGGCAGCACACTGAAATTATACAGATATACAACTACCAATGCCCCTAGCAGCAACAACTGTGACCACTGGGTATTATCTCTAAAGAAATTTCTGGTGTCCTTTTCAAGAATAGCTGCCACATCATCACTGAAAGGTTTTTTTAGCAGTCTGATTGTCATATCAAGAATCCCTTTTCCAGCCCTTCTCTTTTTTGCCTCCTGTGATTTTGAAAAACCAACAAAATATGCAGTGCCAGCAACCCACACATTTATTACAATAAGTGCAGCAGCAGAACTCCACAATAGAAGAATATTAAAGAGATTGTTATCAGCCCTGCCCCTTATATGCGACCATAGTGCATCTGTAATCCAGCAGGTTGGGAGAAATGGGTGATCAGGCGCCTTGAGTGCGCTTACATACTGCATGATGCTGAAAAAGGCGTCAGGGTCAACAAGTCTTTCAGGTCTGATAAGACGAAACATTACATAAAGCGCAATAATGACAAATATCATGAAGATCATGATAATATCCCGTGTTTTCTGGGCAGGAAAGATGCTGACCATTATAATTGTTATCAACATGCCTATCCCTGCGGCTATTATTGCAAGAGCTAGCCCCAGGTGAAACAGATCAAAATAGAAGCCTATTTCCGGATTAAAAACCCATCCGTAGGCCATCATGACAGGTAATCCGAATATAACTAACATCCATGAGCTGTCAAACAGGGTGAATACAAACCTGCTTAAAAAGATTTCTTCAAGCGATGCCGGCGATGAATGACACAGTTCAAGATCAGCGGAAAGATAAAGATTGGAAAGTGAAGTTATGATGTTACTAAAAATAAGCAGACTGAAAAATGTCAGGAATACCATAGAAAGCAGATGATGGGCCAGTATCTCACCTATTATTTCGGTTGACCGGAAATATTCAAGCATTCGTGAAGATAGCACAAACATGGCGGTCCAGAATAAAAGCCCTGCAACAGTCATTATCAAGGCCTTTTTCCTGTTGCCAGGATTTGATCCTGATACACTGTTTTTAAAGGCGAGAACCCTAGGGCTAAGAAGCAGAAAGAGATTTTTCATGTGCGAGCTTATAACCATCTGTTAGTTTTAAAAACACATTTTCAAGATTACCGTCAATACCTGCCTGTTGTTTTAAATCTTCAGGGCTTCCGGTAGCTATTATCTTGCCTGTCTGTATTATAGCAATCTCACTGCATATTTCCTGAGCAATATCAAGAGAATGGGTAGAAACAAAAATCGTTTTTCCTTTTCCAGCCTCATTCCTGAAGATATCCTTTACGAGTCTTGCCCCTTTCGGATCAAGCCCTACCATTGGTTCATCAATAACCAAAATCTTTGGGTCATGCAGCAGGGACGAGCACATAACAAGTCGTTGTTTCATACCATGTGAATAACTCTCTACCAGCTCATCAGCCCAGTGACTCAGTTCAAAGAGTTCGAGCAAATCACTGATTTTTTTATCAAGGTCAATGACTCTGCTGAGGTCGTATAGTCCGCCTATAAACCTGAGAAACTCGTACCCTGTTAATTTTTCATAGATATAGGGTCGGTCAGGTATAAAACCGGTTATTTTTTTTACATCCTCCGGGATTACCGCCAGGTCCATGCCGTCCATGATAATTTTCCCGGCCGTAGGTTTCAGGATGCCTGCCATCATCTTAAGGGTAGTTGTTTTTCCTGCGCCATTCGGGCCAAGAAAACCAAAAATGATACCCTCACGCACCTTAAGGCTGATGTTGTCAACAGCGCTTAAATTTTTATATTTTTTTGTAAGTTCTATCAGTTCAATAATATTCAAATTCTATTACCTCAAGCTTGATTTTCCCAATAAGCCCCATGATCTCCACCTGTTTATCAATGTTGCCTCTGATAAGGCTGATATGAGAGACATCCGCAGGCATCTGATTAAGAGTAGGATCAATGGTTATCCATTCGCCTGTATATGCCTCCACCCATGCATGATAAAAAAATTTTTCACGTAGATAAACAAGACCCCCTGAAATCCTTGCAGGTATACCTGCGGCCCTTAAGAGTGCGGTTAAAAGGGTTGCATGTTCATTGCAGTCTCCGGTTTTTGTGTGCAGCACCTCCAGTGCGCTTGGAATATTTATAACGGGTTTTTTATCCAGGTTAACGTATACCCATGACATCATTTTTTTTGAGATGGCAACAGGGTCTTTTGTTTTGCCTGTTATTCCCATGGCCTTTTCCATTATTTCCATGTTGTCACTTTCTATATTATATTCAGGGGCAAGATATTTTTTTAGTTCCATGTTATCGCCTGAATAAGGAGCAGTGTATCCAACATTAAAAGGCTCCTTCTCTCTTCTCACTACAATGATATTATCTTTATATTCCTGTCTTCCATTATTTAAGGCATGTTTATCAAATCCGGTAACTTCTATACCTTTAATTTTGAGTTTCAATAAACCGAGTTTTTCAGCATCAGGGAGTTTTTTATTTATCTGTACAGCAGTTAATTCATAAAAGTCATCGGCGTTATCCGCCTCAATATTCATCGGTGCATTGGCGGCGCTTGATTTAACCATTGTAAGACCCATAAAACCCTCTTCCTTGAGAATACCGCCGTTCATATCAACCCAGAAGATGATTTTATTTCCCCACATCTCACTCTCTATTCGAAAGGAGTCATATTCTATTTTATTTATCTCTATCTTTTCCCTTGCTTTAACGTTGAATAAAGCATCCTTTTGAGTGAGTGTTGATGGATCAAAGAAGGACAATCTGTAGGTCTCTCCTGATTTAAGTTCAACCTTTTTAAACAACTGGTACAGACCGCTGCTTATTATGGGGATCTCTGGCAATCCTATTTCTTTTATTTTTATATGTCTTCCTGATCCTGTCCTTATTTTAAGGAGGTTTCCCTCAACCTTTCCTGTGATGCGGTAATTTATAACCCCCGAGTTCATCTTGAAGAAAAAATTTTTCAAACGGAAATTGGCATCAACACCTGCCTGGGTAATCGCGTATAATCCCTTTTCAAAACCCATTAAATTTAGTTTTAAAAACAGCTCATCCTGAATATAGTAACCCTCTTCAAATGGGTTTACGGTATTCACCGAATACCCTACCTTTTTGCCATTAAGAAAAATCTCCTTCCAGTCTCGCCCGGCTTCTCCGAGTTCCGCAAGGCTGTCTGTATCAGAAAAGTTGCTCTGGGAGAAATACTCTCTTTTTGCCAGCAGTGAAAGCATAATAATCCACAGGGTAACAATAATTACCCCGATCAGATTGAAAATATGTTTTTTGCTGATATAGCCCTTCATCTCTTTAAAGCACCCGTAGACTTATCAAGGCATGTTAATGATGCTGTTTAAAAAACCGGGCAGAAAAAAAATTAAAATATATACCCGGCTTTTTCAAGTAACTGACGTGAATTTGACAGGAGTGTAGATAATGAATCATATGAAAGCCCTGCTCCGGTCACTACCTTTCGGGCGAACGGCTCAGTCATAATATTGCAGGGTTCATGAGAATCAGAATCAAGAACCATTTTTGCACCGGTTGCCTGTGCGAGTTTTGCCACATGTCCATTTGCAAGGCTGTGCCCTGCCCTTGAGGTGATTTCAATGTAAACACCTTTTTCTGCTGCACGCCTGGCCTCATCATGGGTCAAGAGGCCGGGATGGGCAAGGATGTCCACGCCTGATTCTATACCAGCAAGGTTTGTTCCTGAAGCCACGGGTTCAGCTATGGTCTCTCCATGAAGTACAACTATTTTTGCACCCAGATCCCTCGCCTGTTTTATAATCCCCGGTATAAGGGATGGTGGAATATGAGTGATCTCAATACCTGGTATTACGGTAACAGACTGCGCCCTGTTAAGTTCTTCGGATATCCTGATTATCCTGGGGATGATAAAATCAATATTCGACTGATCAGCATGGTCAGTAATTGCAATGGCCTTATACCCATAAGATTCATATCTTCTTACAAGTTCCGAAGGTATCAGTACCCCATCGCTGAATATTGAATGTGTGTGCAGGTCTATCATTATGTCACATCTTGTATTTGCCAAAATCTTCAGGATTAAGGTTTTCGAGTATCTCCTGCCATTTCTTTCCCTCTTCTGTTTTTATTTCAGGTTCGGCGCTCATAAGATCAATATGTTTTGATTTATCGATCACCTCTTCTGATACAAAAACCGGTGCATTAACCCTCAATGATAATGCCAGGGCATCGCTTGGTCTGGCATCTACCTGAATCTCATTCCCGTTATGTGAGATGTGGATTAATGCATAATAGACATTGTTCTTCAGATCACATATCTCTATTTTTTTTACCTTTATACCAGCCAGTTCAAGAATATTTGTTAAAAGGTCGTGGGTCATTGGTCTGTCAAAATCTATCTTTTCCATTTTGCTTGCTATTGCGGTTGCTTCCATCAAACCTATCCATATTGGCAGGGTTTTATCACCATCGACCTCTTTCAGAATAACAATAGGACTGTTAGTAATAGGATCTATTGTAAGTTTAGATATGGTCATTGGTTTAAACATTCTCGCCTCCCTTGAAATTATTTTATTTTCAGGTTAAATATATTCTTGTACATACTCATATGTTTGTCAATATAACTTTGTCAATGCATCATTAAATAGAATGCAGGAAAGATGCTGATGCGCCATGAACAGGAACATAAATAAAATAGGTTTTCCATACTTCTTTGATTATAAGCCGGTTTTCTTCCTGGGCTGGTTTTTCTACAGGTTGTTCAAGAGAGTAAAACTCGATGAAAATATTAAGGATTACCTGAAAGAAATGCAAAAGGAAGGAACAATAGTATATGCAATAAAATACAGAGGACTCCTCGATTATCTTCTGTATCACTTTGCTATGAGGAGGCGCAGACTCCCATACCCTAAAATAGTATTCGGCATGAACTTATCTCTGATCCTTCCAATAGGAACTGTTTTTAAGATTATGCTGTCCCAGATATCCGCATTTATTCGCTACGGCAAGGTTCCAAGCCCGTACAAGATGCGATTCTATGAAAATGTGCTCAGAGATAAAACCCCCTCACTTTTTTCATTGCTTGATCCATCCGGATTTGTAAGGGCATTTATACACTCGGAGATAAATAATCTTCATTTTCTGCTTGAACAGCAGAAAAAAATGGATACCCCTATTTTTATTGTTCCTCAGTTAATCATGTTCAAACGTTCTCCTGAAAAAGAGGGCTTCAGGTTACGCGATGTCTTCTTCGGATTCAAGGATAACCCGGGTACCTTTAGAAAAATTATCCTGTTTTTCAGGCATTCAAGGTCAACCTTTATTGACTTTGCAGAACCGGTCAACTTAAAAAGATACCTTGAAGGACAATCTTCCGGAAAGCCTATGGATCAAATTACACTTGAGCTTAAGGAAGAACTGATCGGTAGAATTGACAATCAGAAAAGGGTCATCCTGGGACCCATAATGAAATCCCGTCAGCAGCTCAAGGAGATAGTGCTTCAGGACAAGGATATAAACGACCTCATCAATAAGATGTCTGAAAATGATCCAAAAAAGGTTAGAGCAAAAAGGAAAAAGGCGGGAGAATATTTTGACGAAATTGCTGCTGATTATAACATTTCATATGTACTGCTCTTTCGTGTTGCTCTTTCATGGCTCTGGAGAAAGATATTCAACGGGATCGACACTAAACCTTCGGAGCTTGCCACAATAAGGGAGTGGGCAAGAAAGGGGCCGTTGATATATGTCCCGTCACATAAAAGCCATGTTGACTATCTGGTTCTAAACTATATCCTATATGACAACAATATGCATATCCCAAGGATAGCAGCAGGACAAAACCTTTCCTTCTGGCCCATGGGGTATATTTTCAGAAAATGCGGCGCCTTTTTTATCCGGCGTTCATTCCATGGCGCCAAGCTCTATGCAGAGGTTTTTTCGCGCTACATAAAGGCCCTTCTTAATGAAGGCCACCCCATCCAGTTTTATATCGAAGGCGGAAGAAGCCGGAACGGGAAACTGGTTCAGCCGAAATCAGGATTTTTATCCATCATAATACAAGGCTATGAACAGGGGTACTGTAATGATCTTATATTTGTGCCCACATCAGTCATCTATGACAGGATAATTGAAGAGAGGGCATATCTGAAAGAACTGGGCGGTGGTCAGAAGGAGAGTGAAAACTTCAAACAGGTTATTAAGGCGCGCCGGTTCCTCAAAAGCAGTTACGGTAAAATATATATACGCTTTGACAAACCTTTTTCGTTCAGGGAACAGATAATATCTCATGACGGGAAACCTTCAGCCGATCTGCCTAAAAACCTTGCACTGCATCTTGCAGACTCCATAAATAAAATTACCCTTATTACCCCTCTTTCCCTCATAAGCACTGCGATTTTGACATCACATCGAAAGGGTTTTTATCTACCGGAACTTAAAAAAACCGTGGAGTTGTACTTTAACCTTGCCAAAAAAATAAACGCCCCGGTTTCCGAGGAATTTCTTGATATTGAAAAGGCAATTAATGATGCCATAAGTCTCTTAAAAGAATGGAATGTAATAGAATATACCGATGGGCCTTCCGGAGGGGGATCAGGATTCTATTTTATTCAGGATGATAAAAAACTGGAACTTGAATATTACAAAAACAGCATAATTCATTTTTTTATAGACCACTCCTTTACTGCGATATCATTACTTACACAATCCGAAGAAAACAATAATCTTGAAAGCGCCCTTTCTGTCTTTATTTTTTTAAGAAATACATTCAGCAGCGAATTTCTGTTCGATACCGGTGTTAAAGCGGAAGAAAAGGCAGCCTTAAATATAGAATATTGCCGTGAATTGGGTTTTATAATGGATATGCCTGGGACCAGTAGCTTCAGACTTACAAGGGCAGGATTTGATAAACTGCCGTCATGGGCAGCCCTGGCCAAGACATTCCTGGAATCATACTGGATAACAGCAAATGTTATCATGCAGACAAAGGACAATAAAATATCCGGAGATAACCTGCTCAAACAGATTATTAGTATGGGCAACAAATACTACAAGTCCGGTGTGATAGACCATATCGGCTCCATTTCACGTATAAATTTCCAGAATGCTGTCACTTACATTAACCGGAACATAATTACGTCTGAAAAGGACAAAATGGAAAACACGACCATGGATAATGACAGCCTTTCCGAGTTTATTAAAATTCTGCATGCATTATCTCAATACGGCCGATAAGAATGACTGTTATTTATTCCTGAAATTTTCAAATATGTAGGCAAAAAACAATAATCCCGCTGCAAGCAGCAGTGTTTTGACCGGATCGGCACCTTTAAAAAAGACCAGGCTTAATATAGAGGCGACAACAAGCGATATAATAATCCGGGCGAGAAAAATATATTTTTTTTATTGAATATCTTCGTTTCAGTCTTTTTTCTTAAAGGGTACTATCTTGAATGGCTTTTTACCAGCCTTGCTATTATCCTTAATATCTTCGGTTCCCTGATCTTTCGGTTTCTTGCAGAGAAGTCTATCAATTTTTTCAATACGCATGCTGTTACCACCCATTGTAAAGACCTGTCCGTTTATATATTCCTCACGGAGAATCCATGTAATAATCTGATAAGGTATAGTCAGCAGTAAAAGTGTTACCTGATACCAGTCCTTTTTGATATCCGGTTCTATTCTTTCTATCCTTGCATATACACCAGGTTCATCTCTGTAGTAGACCAGGACAAGATCACCTTCGATATTCATTTTAAAATATACCTTTCACTTAAAGATTTTATTATATCATATCATTATTTCAACACATAACCAGTAATTTCCGATTAAGAAATTGCATCAGCATATAACCCCGGTTTCCGGTGCTCTCCATTTCTTTAAAAATATATCCGAACCTCATCGCGCATGGGTTTTGATCTTTAGGGATTACTATCTTTAACACTATAAGAGAGTAATTAAATAATCCTTAAAAATCAAAACCCGGCGGGCATAGTCGGGAATTACCAGCGGATATATTTTTAAGAAAAGGAGAGCACCGTCCTTCGTAAATAATAAAAATTACTTTATTCCCTGTCCCTTCTGCACCAAGCAGGCAGGGAGGTGGTTTTTCAGGATGAGATCGCCAGTATCTTGCTCAAGAGTTTGCAATGTTTTAATTTTAAAGATCAATTGCAGTTACTGATTCTCTCAAAGATGTCTGTCTGATCTTTAAAATTAAAACAGATGGTAAAATGCTATTTGATCTCATACTGAAAAAGCATCTCCCTGCCGTATCAGGGCCTGTAAAGGCTGTATATAGCAGTCTTAACTAAAACTGACAATGCAATTTCCTAACCGGAAATTACTGATACATAACAATTTTTAGGCAATACAATTGGGAATATTTAAAAGAAATTTTAAAAGCCATATTCTGTTAACATGCAGCGTCCAAGATATGCTGTTAGAGCGTTAATCATATATATATCCTCTATCACTTGACATAATCCAAGCCTGATTTTAAAGTCATGAAAATTTATCGTATTTTTGGGAACTTTAGATTTTTTTATTTGTCTAAATCCATTTAAAAAGCCATGATTAATCCTGGTTTTTATCCTGGAACATCACGATAATTTTGCATAATAATTTTTATCCCTGGGCGGATTTATAAGGAGGAAAGAATATGGCTGTTGATGTAAAAAGAATTGGAGAAAGGGTGGAAAAAGAGAGCCCGTTGATTCAGCGAATAAGAACCGAGATGCACAGGATAATAGTAGGCCAGGATGCGCTCATAGACGGCCTTATACTTGCCCTCATGTGCAATAACCATGTTCTTATAGAGGGTGTGCCGGGTCTTGCAAAGACACTCTCTATCACCACACTTTCAAAGATGCTTCAGGCATCATTCAAAAGACTTCAGTTTACACCTGACCTGCTTCCGGCTGATGTAATCGGTACACTCATATACAACCCCAGGACAGGGGATTTTACCACCAAAAAAGGCCCTATATTTGCCAACATCATTCTGGCAGACGAAATCAACAGGGCGCCCGCAAAGGTGCAGAGTGCACTCCTGGAAGCAATGCAGGAGCGCCAGGTGACAATAGGGGATACAAGCTATCCCCTTCCTGACCCTTTCATGGTTATGGCCACACAGAACCCCATTGAACAGGAGGGTACCTACCCTCTCCCGGAGGCGCAGGTGGACAGGTTTATGTTCAAGATAGTGGTCTCATACCCAGCCAAGGCAGACGAACATACCATACTTAAAAGGATGGCAAAAAGCGCACCAAGTCTTGATGTTGACCCTGTGCTTGCACCTGATGATGTAAAAAGGATCAGGACACTTGCTGATGAAATCTATATGGATGAGAAGATAGAGGAATATATCGTTGATATTGTTGAGGCAACAAGAAACCCAGATGTATACAAACTTGATATGAAGGATTATATCCGTTACGGGGCCTCACCAAGGGCATCTATATTCCTTGCCATGGCATCAAAGGCAAATGCCTTTATGGAGGGAAGGGGCTATGTAACACCGCAGGATGTAAAAAATGTGGCAATGAATGTATTAAGGCACAGGGTCATACTTACCTATGAGGCAGAGGCAGAGGAAAAGAGGCCCGAAGATATTATTAACCATATTTTACAGACCGTTGATGTCCCATGATACCTGCTGAACTCGCAAAAAAGATCAGATATATCCAGATATTTACCAGCAAGGCGGTTAATGACAGCCTCGCAGGTGAATATGAAAGCCTGTTCAAGGGAAGGGGCATGGAGTTTCAGGAGGTGCGCGAGTACCAGGTGGGCGACGATATCCGCACCATTGACTGGAACGTAACAGCCCGCGCAGGTCACCCCTATGTGAAGCTCTTCAAGG